>DDNL01000079.1:0-449 GCA_002341165.1 Shewanellaceae bacterium UBA2521 | reverse complement strand
TTTTATCTTTTATCTTCAGTGTGCTGATGGTGATGCAGCATGTGCAACAGGATGTATACCCACAAAAAGTATTTGAGGTCAGGCAAACTCCAGCGCCTGAAGGGCGTGTTTATTTGGACTATTGTGATGGTCGTCCTTCAGAGCATCTTGCGTCGAAGGGTGAAGTATCTTGTCTTGCCGATTATCCAACTGATTCTGCTTTTACCTTTGCTTTGGCGAGTTCTGCATTGATTTTTGTGTTGTTGTCTTGTTGTGCTATGTTGTTTCATCTGGTTTCGCACTGCTTTGCGCGGCGCAAAGGTAGGCTTAGTTGATTGAGTATGATGTGCGTTTGAGCTCAAAGTGTGGTGGTAGATTGTGTTGAAATGCAAAGGGTAGAGTACACCATAAGCTGGTACAGGATGGTATACATTATTACCGAACAAAGAATTGTGGTGAGAATACGGCTC
>DDNL01000090.1 GCA_002341165.1 Shewanellaceae bacterium UBA2521 | reverse complement strand
AAACCAAATTCGTTATTGGTTCCGTAGGTAATATCTGCTTGATAAGCTTTGATTTTATCTTCACGAGACATTCCCGATAGGTTGATGCCCACTGTAAGACCTAAAAATTCGAATAGTGGACGATTCCATTGTGCGTCTCGCTCAGCAAGGTAATCGTTCACTGTGATGACATGCACGCCTTTACCGGTTAAACCATGTAAATATGCTGGAAGTGTTGCTGTGAGGGTTTTACCTTCACCTGTACGCATTTCTGCAATTTTATTATCATGCAATACCATGCCACCTAGCATTTGTACGTCAAAGTGACGCATGCCGTAAACACGCTTAGATGCTTCACGGACAAGTGCATAAGCTTCAGGGAGTATGGTCTCTATAGACTCATTTTTTTGCAGGCGTTGTTTTAGTGTATGACTTACTTCTTGCAGATCTTCCTCACTGCAGTCGGTATACTTGTTTTCTAGCTCATTGATCTGCTTTATATTTTTATTTAATTTTTTGAGTATGCGATCATTACGACTGCCAAAAATACTTGTTAGAATTGTCCCAAACATTAACTCTATCACTTTCTTATGATTAAAATAATACAATGGCTATACATTGTATGTAAGCTGGTGAATACAGCGGCTAATTATCTAGAACCGCGATAAACATAGCGACTTGGATCAACTTGTCGTTCTCTTTTCCAAACTTCGTAATGAACGTGTGGACCTGTTGAGCGACCAGTACTACCTATTCTAGCGATTTCTTGTCCTTTAGTCACTATATCACCTACTTTTACACTTATTTTTTTGTTATGTCCATACCTTGTTTTAAAACTATTACCGTGATTGACTTCTACAAGCTTGCCGTAGCCAAATTTTTCTCCTGCCCAGACGACAACACCTGCTCCAGTAGAAATAACTGGTGAGCCAGGTGAGCCGGCAAAATCAATACCTTTGTGCATGGCTAGACGTCCAGAGAAAGGATCTCGACGCATACCATAAGGTGATGATAGCCAACCTTTTCGTATAGGACGCCCTGAAATATAGCGTTTATTCCATAAATCATGATTACGTGTGACTGTATCTAATAAGATAAGCGATTTATATTTATGATCAAGTTTAGATATCATTTCATCTATTTCTTGCAGTAGCTGAATGACATTGAGGTTTTTTTGTTTGTCTTTGTCTTGTATGATCAATTTTTTGCTCAGCGCTGCTTCATTCTTAAACTGATCTTCTAAATCAAATTTATTGGCGAGCTCTTGGCTCAGCGCATCCATACCATCAATCCGTGCTTCAATATATGCTAGTTTATTGCCTAGAAGTTTCAGCTGCGATTCAGTCATACTTTTTAATCTTCGGTATTTAACAATTTCAGATTGCTGCTGATGCTTGTGATATTGTGCTTGTAAAAAATTTGTACTTTGGTAACTATCTCGTTTGATTTGCCAGTAAATACTGCCCACTAAGAGGCATAATATGAGGAGAATGCCGATCCAACCAATACTAATATGGCGTATCTGTTTGTTATCATGGTAAAAAATTGAAATATTCATGTTTCATCTATCAAGCTATTAAAGATAAGGACGCTTTGTCATAATCTTTTAACGGCCTGATAGCTGATTTCTAAATAGAGGTTAAGATGAAAAAGCAAGTGCTCCGACTTCAGAAGAATGCTCTTGAGTCTCTTCAAAGGTAACAAACTCCCAGTTTTCAGCATTAGATAAGACGGTACGTAGAAGCATATTGTTGATAGCATGTCCCGCTTTGTAAGCGCGCAATTCGCCTAAAATAGCATAACCTGATACATAAAGATCTCCGATCGCATCAAGTGCTTTGTGGCGTACAAATTCATCTTGATAGCGCAAGCCATCTTGGTTCATAACTTTTCGTTCATCAAGCACAATAGCATTTTCCATACTTGCACCCTGCGCTAAGTTATGTGCTCTTAGCTTTTCTACATCGCTTAAAAATCCAAAAGTACGCGCACGGCTAATTTCATGAATAAAATTTTCAGAAGAGAAGTCAAAATGTAAGCGTTGTTTACTCCGCGCAATTTCGGGGTGATTAAAATCAATCTCATAATCAATTTTAAAACCTTGATATGGATAAAGTTCAATCCACTTGTCTTCTAATTCAACACGTACTTTCTTTTTGATTTTTATATACTTTTTTAATGCATTTTGTGTTTGTGTTCCGGCACTTTCCAGCAAGAAAATAAAAGGGCTAGAGCTTCCATCCATTACAGGAATTTCATCAGCGTCTACTTCAATGATAAGATTATCTAAGCTTAAACCTGCGATAGCAGCAAAAAGGTGTTCAATAGTCATAATTTTGACACCTTGCTCATTGCTTAGACCTGTGCATAAGACAGTTTCTTGGACATTGAATGGATCTGCTTTTATGGTTACAGGGTCAGGTAAGTCAACACGAACAAAGTGGATGCCAGAATTTGCAGGTGCAGGCTTTATGGTAAGTGTGATTTTTTTCCCACTATGTAGGCCTATTCCTGTTACACTGACGGACTGCTTAATTGTTTGTTGTTGCATACTTTTTCCTCTAAAACTTATAACGATAACACTATAACATAAAAGATATATCTTGCACATTTATTGTGCTAGCTAATCTGCCTGTTTTCTTAGGAATGCAGGAATATCCAAATACTCAAAGTTTGTCTGAGGCTCAGCTGTTTCAGAGACACTTTCTTTAATGGTTTCTTCTGGAAGAGCTGTTTCTGTTTTGCTGTATGTTGCGTTGTTCTCAGATTCTTTTTTCGTTGTTCTGGCATTAAAGAGCTGCATTTCTGGTTTTGAATCAAGGCCGATACCTGTAGCGACAACGGTAACACGCAATTCATTGCTCATGTCTGGATCAATGACGGCGCCTACAACAACGGTTGCATTATCAGAAGCATAAGCTTTGACGTGATTACCTACGGTCTCAAACTCTTCAATACTCATATCCATTCCAGCTGTAATATTCACAAGCACACCACGAGCTCCAGCGAGATCAATATCTTCAAGAAGCGGGCTAGCAACAGCAGATTCAGCTGCTTCTTCAGCTCTATCTTCACCTGAAGCAATACCTGTTCCCATCATAGCATTACCCATTTCAGACATCACTGTTTTTACATCGGCAAAGTCAACATTAATTAAACCCGGACGTGTAATAAGTTCTGCAATACCTTGTACTGCGCCGAGTAATACATTATTAGCAGCAGCAAAAGCATCAAGAAGAGAAGTGCCTTTACCAAGAACTTTAAGGAGCTTTTCATTAGGTATAGTGATAAGCGAGTCAACATAATGAGAAAGCTCTTCAATGCCTTGTTCTGCATATTGCATGCGTTTTTTACCTTCAAAAGGAAAAGGTTTTGTAACCACGGCAACAGTGAGTATGCCTTCCTCTTTAGCAACTTCAGCAACAACGGGAGCAGCTCCTGTTCCTGTTCCGCCACCCATGCCCGCAGCAATAAAGACCATATCAGAATCTTTAAGCATTTCACGGATAGATTCTTTATCTTCTTGAGCTGAAGCTCTACCTACTTCAGGGTTAGCACCTGCACCGAGACCTTTTGTAACATCTTTACCTATTTGAATTGTACTGCCGGCAGAAGACTTTTTAAGTGCTTGAGCATCAGTGTTCGCTACAACAAAATGAACACCTTCTATTTTTTGATTTACCATGTGTTCAACAGCATTGCCACCACCGCCACCAACGCCTATGACACGGATTACGGCTTCATCTGAAGATGAATCAATAATATCAAACATGTATTATCTCCCATTAAAACATTTCTAATTCAGTATCATGATACACTGAGTTCTTGTTAAAACTCACCTTTAAACCAACTTTTAGCTTTACTTACCCAGTGCAGCATACCTTCTTTTGGAATCGGCTCTTCTTTATGCTCAGCAAGACGCTTGGCTCCATACTTTAATAAGCCTACAGCTGTAGCATAGTTTGGTTCGTTAATAAATTCAGTCATACCTTGTATATTAAGTGGTACACCTATACGTACAGGCATGCCAAAACAAGCTTCTGCAACATCAATGATGCCTGTCACTGATGCGGTGCCACCCGTTAAAACAATACCTGCTGCAATTTGGTTTGCAAAACCACTTTTTTGCATTTCTTTGTGTACAAATTCAAAAAGCTCTTCATAACGAGGCTCAACGACTTCAGCAAGTGTATGCCTTGACATAGATCGTGATGGGCGCCCTCCTACAGAAGGTACCTCTATCATTTCGTCTTGATGAACCAAGCTAGAGAGTGCACTTGCCGACTGCACTTTAATTTGTTCTGCATGGGTCAGTGAAGTACGAAAAATTTTAGCAATATCATTGGTGACCTGATTACCTGCAATAGGTAAGACGGCGCTGTGACGCAAAATACCATCTACATAAATAACAATATCAGACGTACCACCTCCGATATCAATCAAACACACACCTAAATCTTTTTCATCTTCAGTTAAGACCGCGTCTGCTGAAGCTATGGCCGAGAACACTAAGTCATTGACTTTAAGTTTGCACCGCTCGACGCTTTTAACAATATTTTTTGCCATATCGTTGGCGCAAGTCACCATATGAACTTTAGCTTCCATACGCATACCAGACATACCTATAGGGCTGCGTATACCCTCTTGAATATCAATGGCATACTCTTGTGGAAACACATGTAATATGCGTCTTTCATAAGGCAATTTGATAGAGCTTGCCGTATGGATGACATTATGCACATCTTCTTGTGTGACTTCTTCGTCATTGACTGAAACCATGCCATTTTCATTTTGGCATGCGATGTGGCGTCCAGATATACTCAGGTAAACAGACGCAATATGACTATCGGCCATAAGCTCTGCTTGATCGAGCGCTCTTTGAATAGAGCGCACAACGAGGTCTAGGTCGTTGACGCCTCCTTTATCCATGCCTCTTGAAGGATGAAGTCCGACACCCAAAATATTAATTTTATCATCAGGCAACACTTCACCAATGAGAGCGCATGTTTTGGATGTGCCTACATCTAAACCAACAATTAATTCTTTGTCTTGGGCTTTAGTTATTTGCATTTCCTCTCTCTTTTTTTACTGATGACGGACAGCTATACCTGAATCATACCGCAAATCAATGAAGTCATGCACTTGTATATTTGGTTTTAATTGTGCATAGCTCATAGCAAACCTCTTCAAACGCTTTACTCTTGCCTCTTTGCCAAGTATAAGTTGTAGACCATTTTTCAGTTCAATTTGCCAAGCATTACGTACACTTAAATATATTTTTTTGATATTTAGGTTTTCTTTACTAAGTATAGAGCTTGCTGTGTGATAAAAATTCATGATGCGCTGACTATCTTTTGGAGTTCCCATCAACTGGGGAAGTGATGCAAGCCTAGGCTGCATCGGAGCGGTAAATAAAGCGCCATGTTCATCGAGCCAAGCATCGTCATTAAAGCGAGCCAAGGGTTGGTAAGATGCTATTTGAATAAAGAGTGTATAAGGCCATTGACGATGTATCTCGACGGATTTAACCCAAGGCATTTGAGAGACTTCATTGCGAATCCGAGCCAAATCTAAATTTAAAAAGGGCTGCTGATGTGTTTTATAAATGAACTGCTTTATATCATAGGCAGATACCAAGCTTTGATCAGGAGTTTCAATTTCTACAGCGTATCCATGTTGATGAGAACGAGCTTGATGACCTAATACAAAGAGCGCACAGCATAAAATGAAGAAAAAACAGATCACGAGACCTGTTTTTAACAAAAGCTTGTATTCTATACACCAAATCTTGATGGCGTTCATCTTGAGTCATCCTTATGTGTATAGGTTTGCCATAAAATTTCAAGAACTAAGGTAGTAAAGTCTTTTCCTACAGCTTGAGCAGCCATAGGCACTAAGCTACTGGTTGTCATACCAGGAGAAGTATTCACTTCTAAAAGATAGAATTCTCCAGAGGCATCTTGCATGACATCAACACGCCCCCATCCTGTCAATCCAAGAGCATCATAGGCACTTTTTGCAAGCTGGCTTAGTTGATCATTTTGTACATCGGTTAAACCACTTGGACAAAAATACTGTGTTTCAGGAGATTCATATTTAGCATGAAAATCATAAAAAGTTCTCGATGTTTCCAGTCGAATAGAAGGTAATATTTGCTGACCTACAATAGAAACTGTATATTCTGGACCTTTGAGACATTGCTCGATGAGAACCTGCTCATCGTAATTAAATGCATCGAGTAAAGCTTCTTTAAGTGTATCTTCATCATGCGCTTTGGCCATTCCAACACTTGAGCCTTCTTGGCACGGTTTGACTATCACGTCATGGTTAAGTTGTTCAAGAATATGTGTTAAATCGGTTTGTTCAAGCTGGTTGCGAGCAAGGGTGCAATAGGGTGCTGTAGGAAGCTTCATGCTCTGCCATATTTGCTTACATTTAATTTTGTCCATCGCTAAAGCTGAACCGAGAACGCCTGAGCCCGTGTAGGGGATCTGAAAGTGATCGAGAGCTCCTTGAATGGTGCCATCTTCTCCACCACGCCCATGAAGTGAAATAAAGGCTCGCGCAAAATTTTGCTGTTTTAAAAGTTCTAGAGATTGTTCTGAGGGGTCAAATGCATGCGCATCGACTCCTGCTTTTGTTAAGGTATCTAATACTGCTTGACCCGAACGTAATGAAATAACGCGTTCAGCAGAGTAGCCACCCATAAGGACAGCCACTTTGCCTAATTGTTTAACATCCTGATTCGGCATGTTCTTTCTCTCTTATTGTAAATGATTTAGATAATGCTTGTGCAACTTGACTGACATTACCCGCACCTTGAGTGAGAATTAAGTCATCGTTTTGCACAAGGCTCACTAAAATATCATTAATCTTACTTAGATCAGAAATAAAAATTAAATCTTTTTGTCCTCTTTGACGTAGAGAGTGTGCTAAATCTTTGCTGGTGGCACCTAAAATAGGTTGTTCGCCGGCTGGATAGACATCAAGTAAAATAAGCGTATCGGCCTCCGAGAGCACCTCGACAAACTCTTCATAAAGGTCGCGTGTTCGAGAATAACGATGTGGTTGAAAAATAAGCACCAAGCGTTTGTCAGGCCAACCGTGACGTGCAGCGCGAATCGTTGCCGCGACTTCACTTGGATGATGGCCGTAATCATCGACTAACATAAACTGTTTATTATCGACTGTAAATTCGCCTAGATATTGAAAGCGTCGACCAATGCCTTCAAACTGATGTAAAGCTTTGACAATTGCTTCATCTGAGATTTCATCTTCTGTTGCGACAGCAATTGCTGCAAGAGCATTCAGTACATTATGTGTACCTGGTAAGTTGAGGTTGATCCGCAGGCTGTTGGCATACTTACGTTTTACAGTAAACGTTGAGCGGTAACCTTTTTGCTCAAACTGAGTTGCCTGAATATCGGCATCTTCACTGAAACCATAGGTCACATATTGACGACTGATTCGCGGTAATAAAGACCGGATGACAGGGTCATCAATACATAAAACTGCAATACCATAGAAAGGTAAATTATGTAGAAACTCAAGAAATATAGCTTTGAGACGCTCAAAGTCTCCACCATATGTATCTAGATGATCGGCTTCAATATTCGTGATGACACTGACCATAGGTTGTAAATGTAAGAAACTTGCATCGCTTTCATCGGCTTCAGCAATAAGATAGCGGCTACTACCAAGATGTGCATTAGTGCCAGCGCTATTGAGTAGACCGCCAATAACAAAAGTTGGATCTAAACGGGCAGCACCATAAATGGAAGCGATAAGACTTGTTGTAGTTGTTTTACCATGTGTACCTGCGACCGCAACACCATGACGATAACGCATGAGCTCAGCAAGCATTTCTGCACGTCTGACCACTGGAATACGTTGCTCTTTCGCAAAAACAATTTCGGGATTATCTTGCGCAACAGCCGTTGATGCAACCAACACATCTGCATCATTTACAAAGCTTGTTTGATGTCCTAAATGCACCGTAACGCCTAAATGCTTCAAGCGTTCAGTGACTTGGTTGCTATGAATATCAGAGCCTGAAACATGATAGCCTTCATTGAACAGTACTTCAGCAATGCCTCCCATACCTGCGCCGCCTATACCTACAAAATGAATACGCTTAACACGGCGCATTTCAGGAATCATGGTTCTTAAATTGTTTTGTATCATACTCTGTTGTTGCATAGGTTTTCTCATATTGAAGGACAAGGCTGTTGAGCGAGACGCACACAAGCTTGCGCAACTTGTGTCGTTGCATCAATTTTAGCAATGTGACTTGCAGCTGTACTCATCTGGTTTAAAGTCTTGGGGTTACGACAAAACTGCAGCAGTTGCTCGCCTAAGTTTTGTGCTGAAAATTGAGTTTGTGGCATCAAGATACCGGCCTTAGCTTGTGCTAGGGTTTGCGCATTTTTGGTTTGGTGATCATCAACTGCATGAGGTAGAGGTACCAAAATACTCGGCAGCCCTATCACTGCAAGCTCGGATACAGTTAAAGCTCCAGCTCGGCATACGACGACGTCAGCCCATTGATAAGCTTTTGCCATATCATGAATAAAATCATCGACGGTAATATGGTGTTGTGTATCACAGCTTGCATAAGCTTGAGCCACTTGTTTTTGATTGCCTTGGCCAACTTGATGCCATATATGTAGTGTTTCGTTATGGTTTTGTACATACTTTATTGCATCAGGCAAGGTTTCATTAAATATGCGTGCTCCTAAGCTTCCTCCAATGACTAAGACCTTCAGGGGAGGCTGACTTTTTTTCTGCTTTTTATGTAATTTAAGTAAATCTTCTCGAATAGGGTTGCCTACTACATGCTCATTTTTTTTGAATGTATGCGGAAAAGCAACCATGACCATTTGCGCTATATGAGAGAGCAACCTATTTGTAAGACCTGGTACTGCGTTTTGCTCATGTAAGATTAAAGGTTTATGAGCGAGCCAAGCTGCAACACCACCTGGACCACTGACGAAACCTCCCATACCTAAAACAACATCAGGCTTAAATTGTCGGATGGCTTTTAGTGATTGTAAAATAGCACTTATGATTTTGAAGGGCGCACTGATTAAGCGTAAGAAGCCATTGCCTCTTAGGCCTTTGATATCAATAAAGTGGATATTAAAGCCATGTTCAGGAACGAGCTTCGCTTCCATACGGTGTGGCGTACCGAGCCAGAGTATTTCCCAACCTTGTTGTTGTAATTCTTTTGCCACAGCTATAGCAGGAAATACGTGTCCGCCTGTACCTCCTGCCATCACGAGTAAGCGTTTAGGTTGCTTCATGATGTCCTCTGTACTTTTTGATTACGCTCTGTACTGGTTTCGTAGCCAATACGAATGAGCATCATCGATGCTGCTGTCATAATTAAAAGGCTACTACCACCGTAGCTGATAAAAGGTAAGGTTAATCCCTTAGTTGGCAGTAGTCCCATGCTTGCGCCTGTGTTGACCAAAGTTTGGAAAAAAAACCAGATGCCTATTCCATAAGCAATAAAGCCTTCGAAATGTTTTTTATGCTTCAGACAACATTTGCCTAAATGCATAGCTTTTGTTGCTACAGCAAAGAGCACAAAGAGACTAAACAGTACACCCATAAAACCCAGTTCTTCGCCTATAATGGCGGCAATAAAATCAGTATGAGCTTCGGGCAAATATTTTAATTTTTGGATACTATTACCTAGACCTTCGCCAAACCAACCTCCTCGGCCATAAGCCATCAAAGACTGGGTTAACTGATAACCTGAACCAAAAGGATCTTGCCAAGGATCTATGAATGCCGTCATACGTCTGAGTCGATAGGGAGACAACACAGCTAAGCTACCAATTAAGAGTAAGCCACTGAATAAGAGTATAAAAAAGTCGCGTAATTTTGCACCTGCTAAGAAGAGAAGACTCACAGCAATGACAAACAATACGACAACACTCCCTAGGTCAGGTTGTAAAAGTAGCAAGGCTGAATAGATAAAAAGTAAAGCAATAGGTTTATAGAAGCCTTTTGCATGACTTTGAACTTCTTGGTAACGTCTAACCAGATAACTTGCCATATACAGTGTAAAAGCAAACTTAGCTAGCTCTGCTATTTGAATGCGCACTGGACCTAAAGCTAACCAGCGTGTTGCGCCATTTACAGTTGTACCTACTATCAATACCAAAATAAGCAACAAGCCGACCAGTAAGAGAATCGGTGCACTCCAATTCATCCATTTTTGCATTGGTGTTGCCAACACGCTGACCGTAACGACAACACAACAGAACATATAAAATAGATGGCGCTGTGCAAAGTGAAAAGGATTGTGTGTGCTTTCTTGAGCCACTTCAACGATAGAGGCTGAGCTGACCATAATAAAGCCAAACCCAATCAGATATAAAATACTTAAAAATAAAGTGCGATCATAAGGGGCTGTAGCATGGCCTGAGCTATTTATTTGCAGTAAATTTTTTAGGTGACTAAGCGCTTGAGTGAGCATTATCTGAGCACCTCAATACATTGGCAAAAGTCGTCACCACGAACCATAAAATTAGGATACATATCCCAACTTGCACAAGCGGGTGAGAGTAATATTATGTCGCCTTGCTTCGCGTGTTTTGCAGCTGTGTCAACGGCCTCCTTCATTGTTTCAACCTGTTTGCTGCAGGGTGAGAGTTGAGCCAATTGTGCCCCATCTTGCCCTAAAGCAATCAGTAAGCTGACATGTTGCAGTGCAGGTTGTAGGGGACTTAAGTCAGCCTGTTTAGCATCGCCTCCGGCAATGAGTATCAAGCGTCCTGTATGTGACTTCAAGCCTTCGAGTGCTGCCAGAGTTGCGCCGACATTAGTTGCCTTGGAGTCGTTGATATAGCGTACACCTTCTTGGTCGCAAACCCATTGAAAACGATGCGCAAGACCTTTAAAGTTTTGCGTGGCTTTGAGCAGTCCGCTACGAGTTGCTCCAACATGTTGAGCCAGCGCCATCGCTGCAACATAATTGAGATGATTGTGTGCTCCCATGAGTTTAAAGCTTTCTACAGGACAAAGAGGAATATTGTGATACCAAACTTGATTGTTCTTGATATACCACACAGTACGAACATGACACTGGTCGTTAAAAAAGATAGGATTTTTAGCAGAGGCATCTTGCACTAAAGGATCACTGTAATGTATCAATTGGTTTTTTGATTGTTGATAGAGTTTCAGCTTGGCTTGCCTGTAGGCTTCAAAATGAGGATAACGGTCTTGATGATCATGACTGATATTTAAAACCACACTGATATCACAATTTAACGACTTTGTTGTTTCAAGCTGAAAGCTAGACAGCTCTAGAACGTAGACATCGATATGATCGTCTAAAAGAGATAAAGCAGGAATCCCTATGTTACCTCCAATAGCGCAACGTAAACCAGATGCTGTTAGAATTTCACTCACTAAAGTGGTGACTGTGGACTTACCGTTAGAGCCTGTAATGCCTACCACTTTTGCTTTACTTTTTTGCACGGCACGTGCAAAAAGCTCGATATCACCGACGATATCTACCTTGTGATCTATCGCACTTTGTAAGGCTGGATGAGATAAAGGCATACCTGGGCTGATTACAACTTGTTGCGCTTGAGCTAAATGTAGGGCATTGAGCTCACCGAGTTGATAAGGCACATCAGGAAATTCTTCTTGGAGTGTATTGAGCATAGGCGGCTGCATGCGCGTATCCATCACATAAGGTGTGATACCTTGCTGCATGAGAAAGCGCACAACAGATAAACCTGTATCGCCTAAACCAATAACAATATGTGTCATCCTGTGTTGCATGATATTACCTTAACTTTAATGTTGCTAAGCCAAGAAAAACTAAAAACAGCGAAATAATCCAAAATCGCACAATAACTCGCGGTTCTGGCCAGCCTTTTAATTCAAAATGATGGTGAATCGGCGCCATGAGAAAAATACGACGTCCTCCTCTGAGCTTATATGATGTCACTTGTAAGATCACCGACAAGGTTTCTATAACAAAAACTCCACCCATAATAATGAGCAAAATTTCCTGCCGGACCAGTACGGCAATCACGCCTAGCGTTGCGCCAAGCGATAAAGACCCTACATCGCCCATGAAGACTTGAGCAGGATAAGTGTTAAACCAAAGGAAGCCTAGTCCTGCTCCAACCATGATAGTGCAAAATATAACCAGCTCGGCGAGGTCGGTAATATACGGAATATGCAGATAATTTGCAAATTCAATGTGACCCGATAAATAAGCAATTAAGGCTAAAGCACCCGCAACCATGACTGTGGGTAAAATAGCCAGCCCATCGAGCCCATCTGTGAGATTCACAGCATTACTGGAACCGACAATCGTAAAGTAAGCTAAAACAATAAAAAACAAGCCCAAATCAGGCATAAACTCTTTGAAAAAAGGTACAACTAGTTTAGTTTCGTCTGGACTGGATGCATGAAAGTAGATGAAAAAGGCGACACCTAAAGCAATCACAGATTGCCAAAAGTATTTCCAGCGCGCAATCAGGCCTTTAGGATCTTTGCGTATGACTTTACGATAGTCATCGATAAAACCAATCAACCCAAAACTTAATAAAACGGCGAGACTGATCAGCACGTGGCGGTTGGTTAAGTCGGCCCAACACAGAGTGCTAAAGGTCATACTCATCAGAATCATGACACCACCCATGGTCGGTGTACCTGATTTCGAGAGGTGTGTTTGTGGGCCATCATCGCGCACCACTTGACCTATTTGTAAGTTCTGTAAAAAGCGAATCACTTTGGGTCCGCTCCATAAGCTAAAAGCTAAAGAGGTAAGCAATCCCAAAATAGCGCGAAATGTAACATAAGAGAAGACATGAAATCCGCTATAAAATTGTGATAAGTATTCCGCAAGGTAAAGTAACATTAATGGTGATCTCCTTTAGTGAGCAAATCATTGAGCGCATGAACAACGCGCTCCATCTTTGCGCTTCGAGATCCCTTCACGAGTATATTAATATGCTCTTGCTGTGGTATATGCATTTTTATTGATTGCCATAATGTATCAAATTCAGAAAAGTGTAATCCAGCACCAAAATTTTCGGACGTCATTTTACTTGACTCTCCGAGCGTAAACACGCGATCAATATTTTTTTCAGCAGCATAGTCACCTAAGTGTTGATGCCACGATGTGGATTCACTACCCATTTCACCTAAATCTCCGAGAACAAGCCAAGACTGACCATCGCGTTCGCTTAGCCAGTCGATAGCTGCCTTGACTGATTTTGGATTGGCATTATAGCTATCATCCATCACTATGACACCTTGAAATCGATGTAATTGCATGCGACCCGCTACAGTTGTTGCTTTTTTTAATCCCTGCGCAATGTGATCGATTGAAATTTGTGCAGCATGCGCCATAGCTGCCGCAGCTAAAGCATTATCAACTTGGTGACGCCCTGGCACGGTGAGGTGTACTTGTGCAGATTGTTGTTTGATATACAGTGTAAATTGGTAAAAGCCTTGCGCATCAGATTCAAGATTTGCAGCATATACATCGGCTTTTTGCGATGAAGCATAGCAAATTTGCTGAAAGGCTTTGGTTTTTTCTATGAACTGCTCGGCATAATGATCATCTTTATTGATGATGGCACAACCTTGAGGATGCAGATGATTGAATATTTCTGATTTAGCTTGTGCTATACCATCAATAGAACCAAAACCTTCTAAATGTGCAGGTGCTATATTATTGATGAGTGCAATCTGAGGTTGTACAAGGTGTGATGTATAATCAATTTCATGTTGATGGTTAGCGCCGAGCTCAAAGACACCAAATTCATCCTGCTCAGTTAAACCAAGTAAAGTTAAAGGTACGCCAATTTCATTATTGAAGTTACCTTGCGTCATGTGTACTTGACCTTTTTGACTCAAGATACAACTGAGCATTTCTTTGACTGTGGTTTTTCCGCAGCTTCCTGTAAGCGCTAAGCGAAAAGGATTGACCTCGTTGCAGACATACTGTCCGAGTAATCCTAATGCTTTTTGGGTATCAGAAACCACAAGTTGTGAGACATGGTCAGGCGCTTGAAGTTCTCTATCGACTAAGACTGCGCAGCAACCATGCCCAATAGCATCGGGCACAAAATCGTGTGCATCGAAGTTTTTGCCGACCAAAGCAATGAAAAGACAAGCATCATGAATATCGTTACTGTGTGTTGAAATAGATTGAATCGTTTGATCTGGGCCCAAAAGATCGGCATCTAAAGCAAACGCAATTTCAGAAAGTTGTCTTGTAATCATGAGGCCTCCTTGAGGAGATCTTGTACAAACAAGCGTTCATTGTAATCATTTTTGATGCCATTGATTTCTTGATATGTTTCATGACCTTTTCCCGCTATCAAAATCAGATCTTGCGGCTTAGCTTGGGCCAGTGCTTTTTGAATGGCTGTTTGTCGAATAGGTTCAAACTCAACTTTTTCAGGTGCTTTTAGGCCTTGTTTCATGTGTAATAAAATGGCTTCGACGGATTCTGAGCGTGGATTATCTGCGGTAAGAATCAATTTCTGAGCATGTTGCTCGGCAATGGCTGCCATGATCGGTCTTTTACCGACATCACGTTCTCCACCGCAACCGACGATACACCACAGCTGACCTTGACAATGCTGTTGTAGTGCTTTGAGTGCTTGCTCAAGCGCATCAGGCGTATGGGCATAATCGACAACACACATAGGTTGCTGCTTGACTTTAAAACACTCCATTCTTCCAGTAACAGGTCGCAAGTATTGCACTTGCTCACAAAGTATCTTGAGATCATGCCCCAATAGATGAAGTCCTGCTAATGCTGCAAGTAAGTTAGAGAGGTTAAATGTACCCAGCAAAGGCGTGCGCACATCAACTTGGTCATTTTGCCAATGCAACTGTGCACTAAACCCATTTTGATGTGTGTCTGTGATATGAAGCGTATAATCAGCTTTCTTGTCAGGATTTAAACTATAACTTGCTGCTTTATTTTGAAACTCTTCATACCACTTTGCACCTGTTGGATCATCAATATTAAAAAGATGCTGCTTAATCTGTGGTAAATTAAATAAGCGTTTTTTTGCTAAAGCATAATTTTGTATGTTGCCATGATAATCAAGATGATCACGAGTTAAGTTAGTAAAAATAGCAAGGCTAAAAGGCTGGGTGTTGATACGCTTTTGTACCAAACCATGAGAAGATACTTCCATCGCAATAAAGGTTGCACCTTGTTGCTGAAATCTATGTAGTTGCTGAGCACAGGTGGTAGCATCAGGCGTTGTATTATCTGTTTGCTGGAGTTGTCCCCATAAACCATTACCGACAGTGCCTAAAATGGCTGCCCGTTGTTGAGTTAACTCAACTAGCTGCGCCATCAGTTGTGTTACAGAAGTTTTACCATTCGTACCTGTGACTGCAGCAAGATTAAGCTTAGTGGTATCGAGTGGATAGGCCCGTTGCGCAAGGTGTGCAACTTGATTTGCCAGCTCAAAAAATGAAATAACCGGCGTTATGTTTTCTACCAGTTTGATGTGTCCATGTTCTGCTGGATTGTCAGTATGCACTATGATGGCCACAGCACCTTGATTGATAGCTTGAGTTATAAATTGACGCCCATCGACTTGGTGTCCTGGCATAGCAAGGAACAGATCACCTGTTTTAATTTGGCGACTATCGATGCATAAATTTTCAAAACAGAGCATTGTTGTATAAGACAGCCAAGGCTGTAATAGCTCTTGTAAAGACTTCATGATTTAACCTTTTCTTGTAACCGAACTTGTGCAAGAACAGTCTTGCTTAATTCACTTAATGGAATATTGAGAAGTTGTAAGCTACCTGCCATGACTTTTGAGAAGACAGGTGCTGCTGCATCACCACCGTAGTAGTGATCGCCTTTAGGCTCATTAATCACCACACCAATGGCCAGTTTAGGATTTTCAAGCGGTGCAACGCCTGCGAAAGAGGCGACATAATCATCACCATAACCTCCGGCAACTGCTTTTCTTGATGTGCCTGTTTTTCCTGCTACGGCATAGCCATCAATATGTGCTTGCTTAGCTGTGCCATGATCTCCGAGAACACCTTTGAGCATGGGTAAAACCGTTTGTGCAACCTGCTTAGAAATCACTTGAGTGCCCGTAGGAATCACATCACCGACTTTACGAATAGATACAGGCATCATCACGCCATCATTTGCCAGTATGGCGTACATTCTGGTGAGTTGTAGTGCTGTGGCTGAAAAGCCATAGCCGTAAGACAAGCTTGATTGTTCTTGTTTACTCCAGCGATTACGATAATCGAGAATACCCGGTGACTCGCCATGTAACTCAATGCCCGTATAGTCACCTAAGCCCAGCGCAGAATAAGTGTCTAAGATCTGTTGTACCGATAAAGATAAGGCAACTTTAGTGACGCCGACATTACTCGATTTTTGTAATATGGTTTCAAGGCCAATCTTACCTAGGTTATGATGATCGCGAGCCAGTCGTCTACCATTGGCATAAAGATAACCAGGTGAGGTATCAATTAAACTATCACTTTGAATCGTACCTGCCTCTAAGCCTGCAACAATCATAAAGGGCTTGATGACCGAGCCGAGCTCGAATGCATCAGTAATGGCACGATTGCGCATACGATAACTCTGACGTTGCGCACTGTTATTGGGATTAAAAGAAGGTGTGTTGGCCATTGCCAAGACTTCACCCGTTTTAATATCCAGTACAACAATTGATCCTGATGTAGCTTGTGTCTCTGTTGTCGCTTTTTTTAAAGCTGCATAGGCGAGGGTTTGAATGCGTTGATCGATGCTTAGTGTTATATCATTTGCTTCTTGGCCTTTTTGAGTTATAGCTAAATGCTCGACGACAAAGCCATCACGCGACTTGCGTACTTTTTGCTTCATGCTGGTGGTCGTTAAAAAGGAATCGTAGAAACTTTCTACACCTTCTATACCTTGATCATCAATATTGGTGACACCGATAAGCTGGGCAATGGACTCACCACCTGGATAAAATCTTTTTGATTCGGGTTTCCAGTAAACGCCTGCTAAATTTAAGCTTTCAATATAGTCGGCTACAGCCGGCGTGACCTGACGCTTTAAATATAAGAAACGACGATTTTTATGATCGTCTAAGCGTTTGAGAAGGCTTGCTTTATCTTGCTCGAGTATATCTGCAAGAGCTTGCCATCTTTGATGATCATCTAAACTTTCTGCTGGAAGCATATGTTGAGGATCGACCCAAATGGCACGCAAAGGTACGCTTGCGGCAAGCACTTCACCGTGGCGATCTAAGATTAAACCTCGTTGATTTTTATGTGCAATTAAGCGAAGTGTACGTGCATCTTGCTGTTGGCGTAACTTCTCTGGTGCAATAATTTGAATGTAAGCCGCACGCGTTGCAAGTAAAAAGAATAAGAATGTGGCAAACCCCAAAACAACATAAAAGCGCCATGGGATGATTAATGTGTCAGCTCTTTTTCGGTTTAATAAGCTCATGGTAAAATTAACACCCTCTCATCTTTAGGTTGCGGGCGATGCATATGTAGCTGATGTGTTGCAATTTCTCGCACACGATGATGTTCCGCTTGGGTTTGTTCTTCCAAAAGTAAGTGGTGCCATTCGATATTCAGCTCATCTTGTTGTTTGAGCATCTGATCCCAAAGCCCTGTTTGTTGTCTATTTAAATAGCTTACATAAACGGTCGCAAACGCTAGAGCAATAATCCCAAGTCCTATAATGGCTTGATGCCAAGTGTGGCGTAAATCATGCTGTATTAAACGAAGCAACCCTGTATCTATCATCTTGCAGCGCCTCCTGCTTCCAGTCTTTGGGCTGTTCTTAAGACGGAACTACGTGAACGGGGATTTGCCTCAATCTCTGCTGCACTAGGCTTGATGGCTTTGCTTGTTGCTTTGAGCTTTTTAGTCTGATCGAGCTCTTTATCAGTGATAGGTAATCCACGAGGTACTTGTTGGCCTTGACTGTGCTTGCGAATGAAATGCTTTACAAGACGATCTTCGAGTGAATGAAAGCTGATAACCGATAGGTGACCACCTGGCTTAAGTACAGACAAACTTCCTTCGAGAGCTTGCTCAATTTGTTCAAGTTCGCTATTGATGTAAATGCGAATAGCTTGAAAACTGCGCGTTGCAGGATGCTTGTTTTTTTCTTTACTAGGTAAAATACGCGCAATGAGGTCTGCAAGTTGCTTTGTTTGTGTGAAAGGTGTGTCATCACGGTCATGAACAATAGCACGCGCTATTTTTTTAGCAAAACGTTCCTCGCCATAGGTTTTGAGTACCCAAGCGATATCTTCAGCTTTCGCTGTGTTGATCCACTGTGCGGCGGTCTTGCCTTGCTTGTTGTTCATCCGCATATCCAAAGGTCCATCGTGCCTAAAGCTAAAACCTCTTTCAGGTGCGTCGAGCTGTGGAGAGCTCACACCTAAGTCAAGTAACACCCCATCGATCTGACCCGCTAACCCCAAGTCATCGATGTAAGTTGCAAGTTTTGCAAACTCGCCATGAACAATCTTAAACCTTTGATCTTGTTCTAACGCTTTGGCTGCAGTGATGGCTTCAGGGTCGCGATCAATTGCGATTAATTTACCCTTTTCACCTAGTTGTTTTAGGATGTGCTTTGAGTGGCCGCCTCGACCGAAAGTGCCATCGACATAAATGCCATCAGGCTTTATCGCTAACCCCTCAACAGCTTCATCAAGTAAAACTGTTACATGTACTAATTCTTTTGTCATAACTACTTCAACATCTATAGTGAAAAATTTTGTAATTGTGTAAAATGAGATAAATCGACAGACTTTATCAAGTCTTTATTTTCATTTACTTGTTCTTGCCATAAGGTTTCATTCCATAACTCAAACTTATTGAGCTGCCCGACCAAAATGAGCTGTTTGTCGAGCGAGGCATAGTCTCTAAGCGTCATAGGCAAAAGAAGCCGACCTAATTTGTCGACCTGACACTCATGCGCATGACCTAGGAGTAATCTTTTAATGGCTCTTTGTTCTGCATGCGTATCTGATAAAACTCCAAGTCTTTCTGCAACGATAAGCCATTGTGGTTGTGGGTATAAAAGCAAGCAAGGTGAAAATAAATCAACAGTACACACTACTTTTCCTTCGCATTGTGCTGCGAGAATATCTCGGTAGCGAACAGGGAATGCCATACGCCCCTTACTGTCTAAATTCAATGCGCTTGAACCACTTAACATTTAAAACCTCACCTAAATGCTATGGATGATCCACAAAACACCACATAACTCCACTTAGCTTAAGTGTAGAAATGATAAAGAAAACTTTCAAGCATTTATTAATATTGCTGAATATATTGATATATTCAGCAATATTAATCATATGCAAGCTATATGATAAATCATAAAAAGAAAAAGAGCATGTAGTTGATGTGAAAACGAGCAAAAGTGTGATGCATGTAAGTAAAATTTTATATATTTTTATTCTTAAACATAAATGCATATAAAATAATTAAGATATTGATGCACATCATATATTCTATTTTTAGTAAATAAAACATATGATTTAAGGTTTCACATGTTTCATTTTATTTTTTAATTCAGGAGGCATGTAAGTCTCATCGTGTTTTGCTAAAACTTCTTGTGCTCGAATTTTATTTTTTTGTATTAAAGTACCTTGCGCTACAATACCTTGACCTTCGCGAAATAAATCAGGAAGTAATCCTTTATAGACAACTGTGACCTGTTCGCCAGTTTGATCATGTAATTTAAATTCAACATCAAGTGTTTCTGGGTGACGTTGTACACTGCCAAAACTCACCATACCTCCGACGCGAATTCTTTGGCCTATATGAGGCTTGTCTTGTTGAGGGCCTTGTTTACCATGAAGAATTTCTGATGGAATATAAAATAGATCCATATTTGAATTTAAAGCATATAAAATGAGACCGATAGTACAAGAAGTGCCTAAACATAAACCTATAACAGCGAATAAGCGTTTTTTCCGTCTCCAATTCATAGATTCACCTTGGTACGCTCTTTTATTTTCTGTTCACGTAACATTTGTTTTTTCAGGTGATACAGAATATTTTTTTGCATACGAATACTTTGTATACATAGTAATAATAAAAAAAGAAAAGAAATACCGTATGCAGACCAAACATAAAAACTATAACCGCCCATAGAAAAAAAAGCAGATAGACTTTCAAACGCAAAATTCATATCTTAATGTCCTTCTTTTTGAACAAATTGTCTTACCCAAGGACGCATAGTATTACGTGCTAAAATTTCAGCGCGAAATCGAATTAAAGTCAGTCCAATAAAGAGCAATCCGAACCCTAAAATATTGCAAAGTAAGGGATAGAGCATTTCACTGACCATTGTTGATTTTTCCGTAATTTTTATGGTCGATCCCTGGTGTAGAGAGCTCCACCAATCCACAGAGAATTTGATAATAGGAATATTAATGCTACCCACTAAAGTTAAAATACTGGCAGCTTTAGCTGCAATGACTTTATCATCAAAGGCGTGATATAAAGCGATAATGCCTAGATAAAGAAAAGCCAGTATTAGTTCTGAAGTTAAACGAGCATCCCATACCCACCAAGCTCCCCACATAGGTTTACCCCACAGAGATCCTGTAATTAAAGCAATACAAGTGAATACAAAACCAATGGGCGCCATAGCAATTACGGCCCAATCAGAAAGTTTATATTGCCAGACTAATCCAACAAAGGCAGCGAAGGCCATGCTGACATAAACCCCCATAGACATAGAAGCTGTTGGAACATGGATATAAATAATTCTAAATCCGTCTCCTTGCTGATAATCGGCAGGTGCAAAAGCTAGCCCCCAAATGGTACCTAATCCAATAAGAACTAGTGCAGAGGCAAGGAACCAAGGCATGAGTTGACCACAGAGGTGATATGCCGTTTCAGGCTTAGTATAAGGATGTAACCATTTCCACATATTAATTTAAACTCACTTTTAATGATGCACTTATAAGCAGTGGTGCAAAAGTTAAACAAGCAATAAGCATTGCTCCCAGTATGGCAATGTGTCCTGTATCATTTAAGCCTAAGCCGACAGATTCGATTGCGCTAATAGAAAAAATAAGCACAGGAATATATAAAGGCATAACCAGTAAACCTAGCAAAACACCTCCTTTGCGCACACTGACGGTCAAGGCAGCTCCTATTGCTCCTATGAAATTCAGAACAGGTGTACCTAGAAGTAAAGTAATACACAAATTAGGATAAGCTTGAGCCGGTAAGTGCAGCAGATACGCCAGCATAGGTGAAATCACAATCAAAGGTAATGTAGTAACCATCCAGTGCGTCAAAACTTTTGCAAAAAGTAGCCAAGCTAAAGGGTAAGGTGTGAGAAGAAGTTGCTCAAGAGAACCGTCCTGATAATCTTGCTTAAATAGTTTTTCCAATGACAGTAGTGATGCAAGTAAAGCAGCTATCCACATGGCACTTGGTGCGATGCGTGCAAGTAGTGCGACTTCTGTGCCTAAGGCCAATGGAAACAGTAAAACAACGAGCATAAAGAAACAGATAGGCTCTAATGTATCCATAGGTTTTTGTAATGTGAGTCTAAACTCTTTTTTCATCATAACCCAAAAAGCAGAGCGATAACTGATTTGTATCGGTGTTTTCAGTGTTTCAACACTTGTGCAAGTCAAGGACTCTAAATTTCTCATAGTTTTGAACCTTTGAAGGTTGGTGGGTTGTGAATATTAAACAGCCACCTTGATATACATGTTGTAGAAATAATTGCTCTAAATGCGTTATACCTGTCGTGTCTAATGCTGAAAAGGGTTCATCAACAATCCAAATGTTGTAAGGGGCATGGATGAGTCGCGCTAAAGCATTACGTTTTTGTTGTCCAGCAGACAAATGATGCGTTGAGGTATCTTCAAATCCATCAAGTTGTAATCTGGTTAAAGCATCAAGAGGTGTTACGGGATAAGCGTGTAACCTCTGATAAAAATCAAGATTCTCTTGTGTGCTTAAATCGGATTTAAGGCCTTGCTTGTGGCCTATATACAAAATATTGGATTGTTCAGCTTCTTGATCGGCTTGGGGGTAGCGCACATGACCCTCATAGGGTCGAGAAAGTCCAGCTAAGATGCGTAATAAACTGGTTTTTCCTGCACCGTTACGGCCTTGAACTTGGAGTATGTCACCTTCATGAACATCAAGATGAAGGTGTTCAAACAAGATACGATCTTGTCTGATACAGGTTAAGTTACAACCTGAGAGGAGTGTTTGTGCTGCCATACATGTGCATCCGTGCCAATAATGCTATTGTGTAATTTGACCTGATTATAACACGAGTTTTCAAGGGCTAAATGAAGCTTTGTTTAAAACTTATTCTATTTCTTGTTTTTTTTCTTGAGTATGTTTCGATACAATGAAACAAGTTAAACAAGTTAAACAAGTTAAACAAGGAAGCAGTGAATGTATTTTCATCTTATCTTATATAGCACCATACTTGGTATGATGAGTTTTATGGCGGCAGCACAACAAGGCGTTGAGGTCTACGAAAAAGCCTGTCATACCTGTCATGCAGCAGGTGTCAATGGAGCACCTAAAAAAGGTGATAGGATAAGTTGGCGCAAACGTTTAGAGAAAAAATCGATGCCTGTATTCATTGAGCATGTGCAAAAAGGCTTTAAAGCCATGCCACCTCAAGGTCGCTGCTTCGATTGTTCAGCACAGGACATTCAGGCAGCTATTGAATGGATGATGCAAGACGACAAGTTATTTAAAAAAGCCAATCAAGCTTAAATAGAAAGCATGATTGGCTATGCGAATAGATATGTTTGAATTAATGGATGCGACTATCGGGTAATTCAAACAAAAGATCTTCCATATGAGCGTAAGCGTTTTCACCATCGGGCACATTGAAAAGTACCATGAGAACAATCCACTTTGTGTCTTCAACACAGAGATAAGTATGATCAAGCTCCATTAATCTGTCGATAACCAGCTCTCTTGTTTCGGGTGTTAAAATGGATGCTTGTTCAAGAAAAGAGAGTAAGCCTCGACTTTCGGTGTCTATTTTCTCTTTTTCAGCCTCGATGTAGACACGGGTAGCATGAGGAGATGTGTTTAAAATATGTGAGGCGTCGCTTTCTTGCAGAGCTACTAATTTCTCTAACCATGAAATAGCCTTGATAATGTCTGCATGATGAAATCCAGCACGGACTAGTTCATCAGTGAGCTCATCATGATCGATAAGGAGCTCAACATCATTGTGAACGAAGTTTTCAAAGAGATACATTAATATATCAAACATGACTAGCTCCTCCTGATGCGGGTATATCCTCCTGAGACCGAAACTATCCAACCTTCTAATTCCAAATTGAGTAGAGGTTCTAGTAACTGCTCAAGCAATAAGCCGCTTTCTTCTACAATATAATCGATCGGTGTGATCTCATATCCTATATAGCTTAATAACTCAGGTTCAGTTTGCCTTTCTTCTGATGATGACTTTTGTACCACGTCTATTTTTAAGTTTAGCTCATTATAAATATCATGGACGTGATAAACGAGTTGTGCACCTTGTTGAATCAATTGGTGACATCCTTCGCTATAAGGATTAAGAATCGATCCAGGTATAGCGAAGACTTCTCTATTTTGCTCTAAAGCCAAGCGTGCTGTGATCAAGGAGCCACTTTTTATTGCTGCTTCTACGACTAAAGTGCCTCGACTCATGCCGCTGATAATTCTATTTCTCTTAGGGAAATTATAGGCAAAAGGTACTGTATCTGGGAAAAATTCTGAGACTAAACAGCCTTTTTCTCTTATTTTATAAGCTAACTCTTTATTTCTTTTAGGATATATTTGATTGAGCCCTGTGCCTAAAACAGCAATAGTTGGGTAATCATGTTCTACAGCACCTAGGTGCGCTTGTGTATCAATACCTAGAGCGAGCCCACTGGTAATCACCAATCCCTGTTGAGCAAGTTGCAATGAGAATTGATAGGCGTTTTGTCGTCCCGCAGGTGTGCATTGTCTGCTTCCTACTACAGCAAACATAGATTTTTGTAGTGTGTTGATTTGACCTTGTACAAACAAAACACAAGGCGCATCAGGAATTTGCTTGAGTAAAGCAGGGTAAGCACTGTCATCTGGAGTCAAAATAAAATGATCATCTGCTTGCTCATACCAAAGTAAAGCTTGATCAATTAGATGTTGCCATGCCTCGGGCGCTGCTTTGAGCCCAATCTTATGAGGTCTTTCATGTAAGGCTTGAGCTACCTCTTCGAGTGTAAACTTTTGTAATATCTCGTGTGCTTTACGTGTGCTGAGGTGAGGTGCTGAAGCTAAAGTAAGCCAAGCTACTGTACGCTGTTTCATATAAAATCGTTATCCGTAACGAAGAGAGTATGAATAAAGTGGCCAGCCTATCACAAATTACTAGGATTTATCTGATAGAAGCATTAAAATATGCTTTACGAATTAAGTAAGTAATGTCGAAGGATAATTATGGCAAAATTAGAAGTTTTAACTTTTCCTGATGAGCGTCTACGTACAGTTGCAGAGCCTGTTAAAGTCTTTGATGCGCAATTAAAGCAACTTGTGGAAGATATGTTTGAAACCATGTATGCCGAAAATGGTATTGGTTTAGCTGCAACACAAGTAAATGTGCATCAGCGTGTCATTGTGATGGATTTATCCGAGAAAAAAAGTGAAAAAAGAGTATTTATTAATCCTGAACTAACCTCCATTGCTGGCACCTTTACCAATGAAGAAGGCTGCTTATCTGTACCAGGTGTGTATGCTGAAGTAGAGCGTTCAGAACGTGTACGCATTAAAGCTTTTGATGAGCATGGCCAAGAATTTGAGTACGATGCGGATCAACTACTTTCGATTTGTATTCAGCATGAAATGGATCATCTAAAAGGTGTTTTATTTGTGGACTATCTTTCGTCGTTGAAGCGTCAGCGTATTCGTGAAAAATTAGAGAAGCAAGCACGTCAGCAAAAAAAGAAAGAGTCGTAAACCTTAGGATAAAAGTTTGAAACCATTAAAAATTATTTTTGCAGGCACACCAGATTTTGCAGCGTTACACCTAAAAGAGATGTTAAACAGTGAGCACGAAGTGGTTGCTGTGTATACCAAACAAGATAAACCTGCTGGAAGAGGTAAAAAGCTACAACCAAGCCCGGTAAAGCAATTAGCTCTAGCGCATGATTTACCTGTTGAACAGCCTAAGACTTTGCGTGATGAAACAGTCCAAGCACAGCTAGCTGCTTATCAGGCAGATGTGATGGTTGTTGTGGCTTACGGTTTAATTTTACCTCAAGCTGTTTTAGATATGCCTGCATTAGGCTGCATCAATGTGCATGGTTCTCTTTTGCCTCAATGGCGTGGTGCGGCGCCAATTCAACGTTCTTTATGGGCTGGCGATACAGAAACAGGCGTAACCATTATGCAAATGGATGCTGGTCTTGATACAGGGCCTATGCTTCATAAAGCTTCTTGTATTATTGAAGCGAGCGATACCAGTGCAACTTTATACGACAAGCTTGCGCAACTTGGGCCACAAGCTTTGTTAGAGACGCTCACTGATCTTGCAGCAGGTACGTTACAGCCTGAAATACAAGATGACGCGTATGCGACGTATGCTGAAAAATTAAGCAAAGCCGAAGCTTTAATCGATTGGAATAAAACGGCGGTACAGCTGGATCGAGAAGTACGAGCATTTAATCCTTGGCCTATGAGTTATTTTAAGCATCAAGATCAAGTCATTAAAGTGCGTCAGGTATCGATATGGCCTTACTCTGGTGCATTGCCTGCAGGTACAATATTAAATGTGACCAAACAAGGTATTGATGTGGTTACAGGAGAAGGGGTGTTGCGACTTGAGGTGATTCAGTTGCCTAATAAAAAGTTTCAGCCTGTGCAAGATGTCATCAATGCTTATCAAGATCTGTTTGTAGCAGAGCAAAACATAGGCGCATTATGAAACAGCTTAATGTACGTGCTTTAGCTGCACAGATTTCTTATCAAGTGGTTGACCAAGGTCAGTCGCTTTCAACTTGTTTGCCGACTGCTCAAAAAAAACTATCGACTCAGGATCAAGCTTTTTTGGCGCAGCTTTGTTATGGTTTGCTTCGTTATTTACCTCAACTGGATAAATTGATTCGCGATTACATGCAGCAACCTTTAAAAGGTAAGCAGCGTGTTGTGCATCATATTTTGTTGGTTGGTGTGTATCAACTGTACTTTATGCGTGTTGCTCCACATGCAGCCCTATCCGAAACTGTTGAAGCGTGTAAGCAGTTAAAACATCATAGACTCACCAAGTTAGTCAATGGTGTACTTCGAAATTTAGAACGTCAACGTCCTGATTTATCTGTTGATTCGCCAACTTTGAAATTTTGTCATCCAAAGTGGCTTATTGAAAAAATCAAGCAGGCGTATCCGCAAGATGGTGCATCGATTCTAGAACACAATAACCAACAGCCGCCGATGTGGTTACGCAATAACACACAATATCAGTCAAGACTTGATTATCTGGAACAGCTCAAGCAAGTTGATATTGAAGCGACTGTAGGAGAAAGTGCGGATTCTATTTTGTTGGCACATCCAGTGTCTGTTTCTCAACTACCTCAATTTCAGCAAGGTGCTGTATCGGTTCAAGATGGTGCTGCACAATGGGCAGCTCATTTGTTAGATCCTCAGCCGAACGACGTTATTCTCGATGCGTGCGCCGCACCTGGAGGTAAAACCTGTCACTTACTTGAAAAGCAGCCTCAACTTACAAAAGTAATAGCTTTAGATAAACATGCAGATAGACTAGAGCGTGTTCAAGAAAACCTACAAAGGTTAAATTTGCATGCGCAGTTGGTTGAAGGTGATGCTTCTGATTTTTCAGCATGGCATGATGGCTCTTTGTTTGACCGTATTTTATTAGATGCACCTTGTTCTGCAACAGGTGTGATTCGACGTCATCCAGATATAAAATGGTTGCGTCAAGCTGAAGATATTGAAAATTTAGTCATGTTGCAGGCTGATATTTTAGATGCATGTTGGTTGCACTTGAAAAAAGGAGGTACCTTGTTGTATGCAACATGCTCGGTGCTCCCGCAAGAGAATAAAACACAAATAGAAAACTTTTTATCTCGAACCCCTGACGCTAAACTTATAGCCATTGATCCTGTTGACCCAAAAAGTGTGGGCTGGCAGATCATACCTGATGTGCGCAATATGGATGGATTTTATTACGCCAAACTATTCAAAGTTTAAAACTGGAGCAGCATGAAAATAATTATTTTAGGTGCGGGGCAAGTAGGAGCTACGCTCGCCTCTAATCTTGTAAGCGAAGATAATGATATCACTGTTGTCGATAATGACGGTTCGAAACTTATGGCCTTGCAAGATAAATATGATTTGCGTGTTGTTCAAGGTCATGCCTCGCATCCACATGTGCTCGATAGTGCGGGTGCGAGTGAAGCAGATTTAATTATTGCGATTACTACAAATGATGAGGTGAACATTACGGCTTGTCATACTGCTTATTCCCTTTTTAGAGTGCCTAAGAAAATTGCTCGTATTCGTTCGGAAGACTATCTACGTTATATGGATGAACTCTTTGTTTCGACTAGAAACACCGAAGAGAAAACCACAGATTATGCTTACGCCATTGACGAGCTTATTGCTCCTGAGCAGTTGGTTACCAACTATATTGCACGTTTAATTACCTATCCAGGTGCGCTGCAAGTTCTTGAATTTGGACAAAGTCATGTGAGCTTGATTGCTGTGCGTGCCTATTATGGTGGCCCTTTGGTCGGGAGTGCGCTTTCTTCTTTGCGAGAACATATGCCACATATCGATACACGTGTTGCAGCAATTTTCAGGCAAGGCCGTCCTATTATGCCTCGTGGTACGACCATGATTGAAGCTGACGATGAAGTCTTTTTCATTGCTGATTCTCGTCATATTCGAGAGGTCATTGCAGAAGTACAAAGGCAAGATGATCAATATAAAAATATCATGATTGCTGGCGGAGGTAACATTGGTTTTGGCTTGGCAGACAAGTTAGAAAATACACACACGGTTAAACTCATTGAACGAGACAGATTGCGCGCTGAAGCAATTTCTGAGCGTCTGGATAATACCACAGTTTTTTGCGGTGATGCGTCAGATCACGGTTTGCTGGTGGAAGAGCACATTGATCAAGTGGATATTTTTATTGCGGTGACCAATGCTGATGAAGCGAATATCATGTCGGCTTTACTTGCTAAGCGTTTAGGCGCTAAAAAAGTTATGGTACTTATTCAGCGGGAAGCTTATACCGATTTAATTCAAGATGCCAAAATTGATGTAGCTATTTCACCGCAACAAGCAACTATCTCTGCTATTTTGACTCATGTGCGACAAGGAGATATTTGTAATGTTTATTCTCTACGTCGTGGTGCTGCAGAAGCGATAGAAATTATTGCCAGAGGTAATGCAGAAAGTTCAAAAGTTGTAGGTCGCCAAATTGACCAGATTAAATTGCCTCCTGGAGTCACGATAGGCGCTGTGATTCGTGATGATGAAGTTTTGATTGCACACGACAAAACTGTGATTGAAACAGATGATCATGTGGTTATTTTTTTAGTTGATAAGAAATTTATTACTGAGGTTGAAAAGTTATTTCAACTGAGTGCATCGGTTTTTTAGTGTGAAAGAGTCACGTGCTTGGTGTGTTTATATGGTGCGCTGTGCAGATCATTCACTCTACACAGGTATGAGTCATGATCATCTAAAACGTGTGATGGTGCATAATCAGGGACAAGGTGCCAAATATACACGTGCACGGTTGCCTGTTGAGCTTGTATATGTTTATTTTGGATCCAGTCGCAGCGAGGTGTGTCGTTTTGAGTCTATTTTAAAGCGTTACAGTAAAGCTCAAAAAGAACGCTTGGTTGCTGATTATGCACAAGGTCACATTCGATCCCCTATCACGAAG
The DNA here is from genome assembly GCA_002341165.1 of Shewanellaceae bacterium UBA2521. Lineage (GTDB taxonomy): Bacteria > Pseudomonadota > Gammaproteobacteria > Enterobacterales > Shewanellaceae > UBA2521. The sequence goes on along the minus strand of DDNL01000090.1, from coordinate 22,080 downwards.
TCTTCAGGTGTTTAAACTCGGCACTGATCAGCTGCCCAGTTTCAAGTTGAAACGCTTGAGCAAACCCTTTTACAAATTGTCCTTGATCGGGTTTAAGTTGAAACAAATGAAAATCCGATAAGCTGAAAAGTTGCGGAATGCGTTCGCCATGACGCGCTTCTAATTGAGCTACAGCTTCGTGCCAGGTTGGGTTTTCTCTTTGTATGTGTTGCGCCTTAATAGAGTAATGCAATCGAGTACGTGCAAAGATTTCAACAGCATCTTGCTCATCTTCAATAATCAGTATGGAAGCTTGTTGTTGTTGTAATAAATTGCGTGTATGTTGTGCAAGTTCACTTATAAGAATGTATAAACAGTTATCACCCAGCGCAAAAGGTGCGTAGGATGCGCAAGGTTGCTGATCTGCATCGATAGTTGATAAATGCAATGTCTTATATCGATGAATAAAATGATGTACTTCCTCAAAGAGAGATTGATTTGCTGCGTGATGTGGCATAGTCTGTCCCTAATGGTTTTAATGATAAGCAACTCGATTTTAAGACTTTAGTTTTTAAAACTAAACTTATATCAATTGAGTCCGTCTATAAGACGCATCCAGCGCATGCGCTGTTTTCAAATAGTAAGCAAGGAGTGCTTATGACACAACAAAAAGTTCTCATTACGGGTGCCACATCGGGTATAGGTAAACAACTTGCGTTAGATTATGATAAAGCCGGTTGGCATGTGATTGCTTGCGGGCGTAATCAAGAAAAGCTCGCTCAGCTTAAAGAAGATGCACCTGAAATAACCTGTTTAAAGTTTGATATCACGCGAGAGTCTCAGACACGCGATGCCATTGGACAACTCAAAGTGATACCTGATTTGTGGATTTTTAATGCAGGTGATTGTGAATACATCGAAGAAGGTGTGATGGATGTAGCCTTGTTTGATCGGGTCATGAAGATTAACTTATACGGTTTAGCACATTGTATTGCAGCGAGCCAAGTTCACTTTAAGGCAGGACAGCATGTTGCTATTGTGACCTCGATTGCAGGTGAAGTTGCTCTGCCTCGAGCAGAAGTTTATGGTGCATCAAAAGCTGCAGTGACCTATTTAGGCCACTGTATTAGAATACCTTTAGAGCGTAAAGGTCTTTATGTGAGTCTTATTTTTCCAGGATTTGTGCAAACACCTTTAACGGATCGTAATACATTTCCTATGCCGATGCGTGTTGATTGCGACTTTGCTTCGAGAAAAATTCGCCGAGGACTTGCGAAGAAAAAACGTGATATTTATTTTCCTTTTTTGTTTACAGGGTTCTTGCGCTTGATTGCTCTGCTACCTTATCCTTGGCAACATAAGTTAGTATCGTATTTTATTTCAACTTAAGATATCCATCAGCACGATGTTGGTACGGTTTCTATGTTGTCTCAAAAAAAAAAAAATTTTTGATGACTGAATTTGTGTAGACTAAGCTCCAGAATATTTTTTGAAATCAAAACAAGACACATAATTTTTACAGCAAAAATTGGATAAAAACGCATGCAAAAAATAAGTATTTTAGGTTGTGGCTGGACAGGTATGCCTTTGGCAAAAAAATTAAAGCAACTTGGCTTTGAGGTAAAAGGTTCCACAACAACGCTTGCAAAAATAGATGACATGCAAGCGCATCACATTGAATCTTTTTTGATCGATATCACTCAACAACTTTGGGACAAGCGTTTTTTTGACTGTGATCAATTGATCATTACCGTGCCTCCTTCTCGTCAACCTCAAGTTTACCAAGATACGGTGACTCAAGCTCTAGCAAGTTTACACTCCACAACGCGTGTTATTTTATTAAGCTCTATTTCTGTTTACGCTCAAAATCAAGATGAGGTCGACGAAGACTCGCCATTGAAAGCGGTTGATGAGAGTTCTATTTGCCAAGTTGAGCAGCAAGTACGTTCACAGTCTAATACTTTTTGTATGGTGCGCCTTGGTGGATTAATGGGATATGATCGTACTTTAACTACCTACTTCTCAAAAAAAGATACAGTACATGATCGTCCTGTTAATTATATTCACCGTGATGATGTAATCCAATTTCTACTCAGACTTATTCAAGACTCAAATTTAAATCACAATGTTTATAACTTGGTTGCACCTATGCATCCAACAACGCAGGAAATTTATCAAGGTATTGCACCAGATGATGCAAAGCGCATTCAATGGATACCTACTACAAACAAAAAAGTGACTTCTAAATATATGCCAAAAGATTTTGTTTACCACTATCCCAATCCAAAACATATGTTCGGTGAACAGTCTGTGTTGTCGAAATCAAAATAGTGATTAAATTGTGTTGAAAGGTTCACTGCATCAGATAAGTTAAATAACACATTCTATTTTAATAAAAGCGATGTTGATTTTTTTTGCTTTACGCTGCTTGTCAAAAAATAAAGTGCTTCGTATGTCGTATCAACTTGATTGGTTATGAGCATTTTTTGAATCAAAAGATAAGGGAATATCAAATTTGCTGATTTTTTTTCAATCTATAGTGCGTTACCCAAAGCAAATACTTTTTCTGTGTTTGGTTTTATGTCTGATCATGGCAACAGGCTTATTTGATCTGACTCGAGATACATCAGCTGATTCTTTTTTAAGCACAGATCATCCTGCTTTAGTACACAAAAAGAAAGTTAAAGCTTTATTTGGTTTAACTGATCCTCTTGTGGTTGCGATCTATCATAACGATAGCGTATTCAACACAGAAGTTTTGCAACTGATTTCTGATTTAACCCAAAGGTTACAAGATCACGCATTGATTGATTCAGCCCGTGTAACCAGTTTGCAAACTTTGCCTTTCTTCAAGCAAGAGTTCTCTGTATCCATGGTCGAGCAACAGGCAAAGCTGCTTCATTTTTATCAGGGTATGCTTTATTCATCGGATAAAAAAATGACCTTGATTTCGGCTGAGATGGATGATGAGCAACAAGCTGCTCAGATTTATCTGGATGTATTGGAGCAAGTGCGTCAGATGGATAAACCAGAAGGTGTTGAGATTTATGTTGCAGGCGAAGGTGCTTTCAGTGGTTACTTAGGTGAGTATGTTGATCAAGATGCAAAAAAAATGAATCCTATTGCAGGGTTCATTATGGTACTGATTTTATTTATTGCTTATCGCACTTTGCGCGCTACGATTTTGCCTTATGTTGTGGTGCTCAGTACATTGATCTTTGCTTTAGGTTTGATGAGTTTTGTTGATATTCCTTTTTTTGTAACGACAAATGGTTTATTAGCTATTTTGTTGGGTATTGCGGTTGCAGATGCGATTCATATTTTTAATCAATACTATGAGTTGATGGCATTGCACCCTCAATGGGATGCAAAACAAGTTGTTGTGCACACCATGTTAAAGATGGGTCAGCCCATTACGTTAACATCGCTCACAACTATATCAGGTTTTATGGGGTTATACTGGAGCTCTGATATGCCGCCTTTTCGTTACTTGGGATTGTTTGCAGCAATAGGTGTTGCCGCAGCGTGGTTTTATTCCATCTGTTTTTTACCTGCTTGTCTTGCTTTACTTGAGTTAAAACCTAGCCCTTCTTACCGTGTTGCAGGTACGGCATCGGATCGCGCTCATTTAGATTTTTTTGGTGTTGTCATGGCGAAAATGGGTGAGAAAGTGTTGCTCAATTATCGCTTTATTATTGCGGCAAGTATGTTGTGTGTTGTGCTTGGAATCATCGGAGTTACACAGGTGCGCGTAAATGATTCTCGTCTTGGTATTTTAAAAGCGGATTCGCCACTTTACGCAGCGGATGCAAAAATTAATCAACATATGGGTGGTTCAAGTACACTTGATATTGTTTTTGAAACATCAGAAAAACAAGGGCTACTTCGTCCCGATAGAATAGAACATATTGCGCAACTACAAGATTATATTCTCAGTCTGGATTATATGGGCAGTGCGTTTTCTTATATTAATTATTTGAAACAAGGTACAGAGTCTCTTGATTTGAAATGGACAGCGAATGAGCAAGCGACTCAACAGTTCTTAGAGCAACTCGCAGAGCAAAAATTTCCAATCCGCCAGGCTATGAATGCAGATCAAACAAGAGCGAATATGCGCATACAAGTCAATTATATTGATTACGCAACGGTGCATCCTATTTTACAGGACATTCAATCCTACATTGATCGTGAGCTGAGCGATTTAGGTATGCAAGTGACGATGACAGGTCAGGTGTATGTGCATAATCAATGGGTCAGCGCTATTGGAGCGAGTCACTTTTACAGTATTGTTGTGACCTTGTGTTTAGTCGGATTTATTTCAATGATGCTGTTTCGCTCTGTTTTAGCCGGTTTCTTAGTGCTTTGTCCTGTTGTAGTATCTATTTTGATTATTTATGCTTTGATGGGATTGATGGATATTGCCTTAGGTATTGGTACATCTATGTTTGCTAGTGTTGCTATAGGCTTGGGTGTTGATTTTTCAATTCATACTTTAGTGCGCATTCAACATTTATGTGCAGAGCGTGAAACAGCTCAATCTTTTGATACAGTGTTAAAGCCGCTGTTTACCAGTACAGGACGCGCTTTGCTTTTCAACTTTCTCACGATAGGATTAGGCTTTGCTGCTTTATTACTCAGTGAAGTAACGCCGTTAAATCATTTCGGTGGTATCGTGTTTTTAGCTGTAGGAATCAGCTTTTTTACAAGCATTGCTGTATTACCTGCGCTGATTAAGTGGATACAACCTCAGTTTGTGCATCACCTCAAGCTTGAACCATGACATTGCACCTTCAGCAATGAAGGTGCGTCGTTCTATGGACAAATGATCATGTATACATTAGCTGCTGTTACGACAGCGATGCATGAGACGTAACTCTGGCTCAACCGCTTTAGTTTCTACGCTTGCAAAGTGAATCAGTGTGTGGAAAAAATAATCTTGCGATACATGCTCTTCTTGGACGAGTTTGATGAGGTAGTTTCGATTCAAGTTATAAGCTTTTTCAAAGGATTGACTCAACCACAAAAACCAAGGCACTTGAGTTTGATATTCTGATGATTTTAACTTGAGCACTTCACTCAAACATAAAAATGGCGATGAAATTATTTATTTTTATCAGCCAAGAAGAATGGTTTTACAAATACACAACAATCACTAGAGAGTCTTGGGCTGCAATGTAAACGTGAATGTAGCTCATGCTCAGCCTCCGAACGCATGCCAAGATTAAAGTATCAGAAATTATCACTATGAGTGATATGCATGGTCTATATTAAAAAGTATGTTTAAATTTTGATAGAGTTCATGTACGTATGAGTTTGAGCCAACTCAGTATTAAATATCGATTAATTATCACATCTGTTGTGCCTCTGCTTTTCTTGATAGGGTTTGCTTTTTTATCTTTAAAGTCCCTTCAAGGTATCGAGAGCTCGGCGGTATCTATTTACGACTCCAGCGTTGTGCCTTTACGTACGCTTAAGACCATTGCAGACGATTATGCTGTATTAATTATTGATGCTGTGAACAAAGCGAACACAGGTATTGTAACGGCAGAAGAAGCAAAAGAGAATTTAGAGTTTGCTAAAGGTCATATTGCGAAAAACTGGAAAATTTATAAAGAGTCTGAGCTGCCTGAAGAGGAGCTTGAATTGGCTAAAGAGGCTGAAGCGCTTTTTATTCCAGCAGATAAATCTGTTGATGATGTAATTCGTAAGCTGGGTACGATGAAAGGACGCGTTGCTTATCAGCTGAACGACTTTGATGGTCCGCTTTATGATACGATTGATCCGATCAGTAATAAGATTACTGAACTGGTTGAGATTCAACTGAACCAAGCTTCTCTTGAGCGTAAAACGATAGCAGATCAGTATAGCTCGATACAAAATTTGACCGTTATACTGAATATTCTTGTTATTATTTTTATGATTGCTGTGAACGTCTTTAACTATAGAGCGATTCAAAAATCTATCAAAAACCTATCAGGTGTTTTAAGTGATGTATCGCAAAACAGTAATTTAACAGTTAAAGCCGATACACTTTGTCCTTATGAAATCTCAGTGATGTCGGTTGATTTAAATGATATGCTCAAGCAGATTCATCTGATCATGACACAGATCAATGTTGCTTCACAAAATCTTAAAAAAACATCTGATAATATTGTCGCTATTGGTAATGATACGGCTGATGGCATTCAAGATCAGCTGGCCAAACTCGATACCATTGATGTTTCTATTAACTCTCTTTGCGATAGTGCAAAAGAAGTTTCAGCGCATGCAGAAAATGCAAACAATATTGCAAGTGATGCATTGTCAGAGGCGGAAATAGGGCACGAAGTGGTGAATGAGTCTGTTGAGTCAACACAGGTTCTTGTGCAAAAGGTCACAGAAATTAACAATGATATTGTGACTTTAAGTGATGAAGTAGAGAGTATTGAATCTGTAATCAGTGTCATCAATGATATTGCAGATCAAACAAACTTGTTGGCGCTTAATGCTGCGATTGAAGCGGCGCGTGCAGGAGAGAAAGGAAGAGGCTTTGCTGTTGTTGCCGATGAGGTGAGAACTCTCGCAAACCGAACCCTCAACTCCACAACAGAAATTAGGAATTCAGTACAGCAAGTTCAGCAGGGTACACGTAAAGCGGTTGAGTCGATTATAGAAAGCTCAAGATATGCCAATGAAACGGGCGGAAAAGCACAAGCTGCAAGTGGTGTACTCAATACCATTGAGTTGGCTATGAAAAAGATTAATCAAGGCAATAAGTTAATCGTTACAGCAAGTAGTAGACAGGAAGATATTATTGAGGAAACAATTAAGTCACTCAAAAATGTGCACAGTTCTGCTCAAGCAACATCTGATCAGGCAGAAGGACTGAATAAATCAAGTAGTGATCTTCTCAGCTTAGCAACAGATTTAAGAAACATGACAGGTAAGTTTCAAGTGTAGTGACTATCAAAAGAAAAGGTGTGTGTTGATATTTTGGCATGCGTTTTATAGAAAGCTGATATGATTTTATTAGCCCAAACCTTTTCTTCTTAGCGTATATTTTGCCTAGCTATCTTCTTCTTTATAAAGGTTAAAGCAACATTTCTTATTATGTATGAGGGTCTGCCTTATGCGTAGAGCGTTTGCGTCTGCAGCGCTCAGAGCAATAACGCACTTGTAACCAGACTTTTTGCCACTTTTTGCGCCAAGTGAAAGGGCGTTGGCAAACAGGACAAATTTTAGTTGGCAAATCTTTTTTTTTCATAAAATACGATATGTTGTAACCAAAATCAGAGTCAATTGAGCAGTATATCATAATTGAACTTGGGTTGAGTGCTGGCTTGTGAAGTGGTTGAGCTTTAATCAGTATGTTTGAAAAAAAGTATCAAAAAAAGCCATAGCATCAAAGATGTGTACTCAATGCATGGCTTTTCAATACAAAATTCAAGCTTTCTCTTAATTTTCTTGCTCTTTTTTAATGTTCTTTTTATCAAGTATTAAAGAGACAAAGCTCAATACAGAGAAGATCAATAATCCTGCATTGATAAAAAGAATGAACATGATGGCATTATTAATTGATTTAATTTTATCGCTGAAGGCATCTGAAGTGCGCTTTTCTACAGCATATAGAAAGTTATCAATCGGGCGCATGATTTTCGCTTTTTCTTTATGATATTGTCTATTATGCAAGATTTGAATAGCCCACTGGATTTTCTTAGGTCCTTTTTGGGTATATTTATCGCTTTCGTCTCGATATAAGCCACGCGTTGCGTTGATCGCATCCATTTCAATTCCGATGAGCTTATCTGAATTGTCTTTAGCTTTAGTGAGATACTTAAGTTCTTGCTCTGCAAAGCTGAGCTGACGCATACGTTCTCGTATGGCAATAGGTTCCCCATCAGGCTTGGGTTTATCACCATGTTTCATAACGAAATCCCAATAGATTTGATGGTAGTTTTGAGGTCGAGGAGTCATGCCATCTCTAATCGAGATGACATCTTTGAACATTTTTTCATAGTCATCATTACCTGTTATAACAAAAGTTCTTACTAATCTAGTGAGATCATCTGAGCTTTGGCGTAACTCATCGGCTACTAGGTAAGACTGAAACTTTTCTTGTGACGCAATTTCTAGCTTATCGACATTATGAAAAAGTTTGAAAGTGAAGAAGAATGTAGAAATACCACTAAAAAATATAGCTGTAAATACCCATGGCATTAGTTTATGTGCGATTAATTTAAAGTCCATGACAAACCTCTATTCTCATGCCTAAAGTTCTTCATATCTACTATTTCGATGTATCGGCATGGTCTTTAAGCACTTTAGAATTTGTAGCCCCTATTTTTAGGCTATGATTAATAGTTGTATGTCTTTATCAAAATTTTCCGAATGTAACGACTGAAAGAGAACCACAGAGTAGATGCAAAAAATGATGGATAGACGCTACAAAGATATATGTTATGTGTTAGTTTATATGCGCTTAAAACCAGTTTTGGTACTGATGATGGCATCAGTTGGCCTTATTTTATCTTATGTCTCTTATGCGAATGAATCAGATTTCAATGTTGCAGATCAGGAGCTTTTTAACAAGCAAGAACAGTCACATAAGCAAAAAAGAAATACAGATGAAGTTAGAGTTGGTGCTGCAGAGTGTCCTCCGTTTGTATTTTACGAAGAAGATGGTAGCGTGACGGGCTTGACTGTTTATTTATGGAAGCAAATTGCTAAGAATCTTAACCTGAAATATACCATTGAGCGCACTTCATTCCCCGAACATCTTGAGTATGCCGGTGAAGGTAGAATTGATATTGGTTTATCTTGTACATCAATTAGCGCTTCTCGGGCTCAAAGTGTTTATTTTTCCTATCCTTTTTTTGAAACCTATGTCTCTATTGTCACAGAGAAATCGGATACATGGGAGCAAATATTAGCTTTATTTAAATCTAATCAGTTCTCAAGTATTGTGCTTTTACTCTTTTGTTTGTCCATAGCCGTTTCTATTGTGTTCTATTTTTTAGAACACAATATTAACGATAAAATCTATGCAATGGATAAGCTAGGCTGGTTCAAGCGCATTATCGAAGCTTTTATTTTGGGGTTACTCTTTATCACCAAAGGGCCTTTTAACTATTATGAATTTAAAACTTTAACAGGTCGAGTTCTGGCGGTTTTGCTAGGGGTATTTAGTACATTATTTTTAGCGAGTATCACGGCATTGATGGCGAGTATTTTGATTACAGGTATCCAGAGTCATCGTATTCGTAACGTTTCAGAATTGGCCAATTTCAGAATAGCTGTCCACGCTGGTACGACTAATGAAGCTTATGCAAAAAGCAAAGGTATTTCTTATATTCCTTATGAATCAACACTCGAGCAATATCATGCTGTTGAGGTAGGAGTTGTGGATGCAATCATTACTGATGATGCAATCAATCGATATCTCTTACCTAGAGAGCAGTTAAGTAGAAAGTTTGAGAACCTAGAGATTTTACCTCATCAGTTTTTAAGACAAAACATAGGTATTGTTATCTCTAAGTTTTTTAAAAAGCGTGATGAACTTAATGTCGAGTTACTGCGTATTCGAGAAACATCTGAGTGGGAAGAGCAGAAAAGAAAATACTATGGAGAAGCATATTTAAATTAGTTGCTTTTGTTTGAAATAGTTTTTTGCCTACTGTGTAGATAAAAATTAATGTTATAGGTACTTTTGTTATGAAAGCCAAATATATATCTTTTACTAAACATATCCTTAAATGTTGCTTTTGGGTAGGCTTTGTTACCGCCAGTATTTCTTTATCCTTTGCGCAAGAGGAAGAGTTTAATCAGGTTGATTATGAAGCGCTTCGTAAATTAGAACAACAAGAGGAAGCAAGACAAAAAGATTTAAAAAAAGAGAAATCAGGAGCGATTCAAGTTGGAGCTGCTGAGTGTGAACCTTTCGTTTTTTTTAACGAAGATGGCACAACAACGGGTTTAGCTGTTTATCTTTGGGACAAAGTCGCCGCTCAGTTAGGGCTTGAGTATGAGCTTCATCGCGTGACTTGGAAAGAGCATCTAGAAAATGTCATGGAGAATGAGCTTGATATTGGCTTATCTTGTACCACTATTACCTCTGAGCGTTTCAAAAGAGCAAGCTTTACTCACTCTTACTTTGAAACCTACGTATCTATTGTCACAAGAAGATCAAATGCTTGGGAACAATTTAAATCTTTATTTCAATCGAGTCGATTTACAGGAATTATTTCTTTATTGTTCTTTTTAGCAATTACAGTATCTATAGTTTTTTATTTTTTAGAGCATAATATAAATGACAAAATTTATGCTATGGATAAACTGGGTTATTTCAAGCGAGCTATTGAGGCTTTTATTTTAGGCTTGCTATTTATTACAAAAGGGCCATTTAATTATTATGAGTTTAAAACCTTAACAGGTCGTGTCTTAGCTGTGTTCCTCGCAGTATTTAGTACTTTATTTTTAGCAGGTATCACGGCTTTATTAGCCAGTTACTTTACGCTTGGTGTTCAAAGTAGTTCGATTTCAGGGGTGGGTGATTTAATCAATTATAGAGTTGGTGTTCAAAGTGGTACAACCCATGAAGCTTATGCTCGAGAAAAAGGGATTTCTTATATTGGCTATGACTCTGTATCTGAGAAGTTTTATGCTATGGATATTGGTGTGATTGATGCGATGATCAATGATGATGCGGTGAACCGATTTAGTTTGAAAAAAGAACAAAGAAAAGGTAATTATGAAAACTTTGTTATTTTACCTTTTCAGTTCTTTAGGCAGAATTTTGGCTTTGTTGTATCCAAAAAGTTTGATCGATTAGAAGAATTAAATATTGCTATTCTTGAGCTGCGACATACGCTTGAGTGGCAAGATCAAAAATCTAAGTATTATGGCGATTCATATATGAATTAGTCGCTTTACCATATATATAACGAGAGAAATTTAGCCTTTGCCTTGCATGCATGTAAAGCAAAGGCTTTTTTTATACTATCTTTCTTAACAAAGAAGACTCACATCTGGCATTAAAATCTTGATTTTATTAACATTGAGCATATGATCAAGCTAGAATTGATTATTCAAACCAATGCATATATAGTCGTGACGATTAACACAGTCTCAAAATAGGATTTTTTGCTATGCATAGATGTTACTTTTCTCGTTACTTTTTCTCTATTCTCTCTTTCTTTGTTCTTTTTTCCTCTGCGATATGGAGTAAGCCCTATCAAGTGGGTATGCAGGTCAAATTTTACCAAGATGATCAGAGGTTGCACTTTGATCAAGCGCATCAACGTCCTGTTACAACACACTTATTTTATCCAACACAAGCTCGGACTCATAAAAAAATCTTATCAACCAAAATGTTTCATTTTGGTGAAGTTATTCCTGATGCGTTATATGCTCAAGATCATAAACGCCCTTTGATTCTTGTGTCACATGGTTCAGGTGGAGTTGCTTCTCAAATGCTATGGTTGGTTGAAAAATTAGTTGAGCAAGGTTATATCGTTGCAGCCTTGAATCATCATGGTAATACTGGATTCGAGCCAAAGGGATATCAGGAAGGTTATGATCTATGGTGGGAAAGAGCACAAGATTTGCACGTTGTGCTCGACAAGCTGAGCCAAGAGCGCTTTTGGAGTCAGCAGATTGACTTTAATCGAGTAGGATTACTAGGGTTTTCTTTGGGTGGTTATACTGTGTTATCAGGCGCAGGAGCAATAACCGATAATAAGCGATTGCATACATTTTGTCAGGCACATCCAAAAGATGGAAATTGTCAGTCTTATATTGAAACCTCAGATAAAGAGAAAGCTGAAGTCGCTACGCACAAGACTTATCACCAAGCGATGCAGACTATGTCAAAAGATTATACTTTGCCTCATCTCAAAGCTGTAGTTGCACTAAGCCCAGCTGTTGTACCAGCCTTTACCATTCAGAGCTTAAAGCGCATTCAGACGCCAATACAGCTTATTGTAGGGAGTAAAGATCGTATTACATTGCCAGAATTTAATGCATCTTTAGCGCATCAATATCTATCTAATAGTCAGTTGTACACCTTACCTGAAGTGAATCACTTTGCATTTTTAGCACTTTGTACCAAAGTAGGAAAGATGTTTTTTAGCTTAAATAGTCATGCTGGGAACCTTTGTTATAGCCCTCAGGGTGTTGAACGTCAGCAAGTACATAATCAAGCTGTATCAAAGACATTAAGCTTCTTTAGTCAATATCTTCCTGTACAGTATAAAAGTGTAAATAAAACATCATGATATAAATATAAGATGGGTTTGTAACTTGCTGCTCATTGTATAAGCAAGCTACAGTTTTTTATCGTTCTTTGTCGTCTCAATGAGACGACTGGTTGAGCACATCATGTAGCGAGCTCTTCATTTACGCTATCTTTCTTTGTGTTTTGGTTTGGCATCATAGCTCAATCAAATGAAACATAGATGCATATTGCGCTGAAGGTTAGTGTATGGGTGATAGAGCTGGACCGAGTTTGACCGTGGGCTCTTTATTTGAAACCTGTGATGGCTCAATTGACCCAACTTCATGCTCAGAACTTGGTGCATCAATATATTCAAAAGCATGTACCACTTTTTTTACGCCATCATATGAGCGTGCTAGATGTATGGCTTCTGATGCTTGCTCTTTAGTGATTTGACCAAATAAAAATACTTCGGCATTTTCTGTGGTCAGTTGAATACGCTTACCATCAATACTGTCGTGCTGTAGAAGTGCTGTTTTTAAACGTGTAGAGATTAAACCATCTCGACTGCGTTGTATGAAGTTGTTTGGCTTTTCAATACGAATAAAATCACGCAAAACAATATCTTTTGCGTATTCACTATTTTGAACAGATTGAATAATTTGATCATGTAGCATATCGTTAGGCGCTTGACCAATCAAGAACACATGAGCGTTCACGCTGTAGACGTTGATGTGTGTATGCTTGCGTACAGCACGGTCGGCATGAATGATATCGTTGATTGCAATTTCAAGTTGAGAGTCGCGCATATGGTCTTGAAAGCTACGCTCATCGGTAGAGATTGCAGAGTTTTTAACTGCGCCAAGCATATTAATGCCAGCGCATCCCATAATATTAAAGCTTAAAGTGAGTACAAACAGCCAAGTCGTTTGTGTTTTCATAATAAGTTTTCTTGTTGTGGGAAAAGTGATTGATCAATATAATCACACAAACAATGAATAGAAATCAAGTGCACTTCTTGAATGCGAGCTGTACGATATGATGGCACCCGAATTTCAACATCATTGGCATTAATCAGCCCAGCCATGGAGCCACCATCTTTTCCTGTTAAAGCAACAATGTGCATTTCTCGAGAGACAGCAGCTTCCATAGCTTTGACAATGTTTGGCGAGCGACCTGATGTTGAGATCGCAAGCAAGATATCACCGGGCTGACCTAAAGCGTGAACTTGTTTAGAAAAAATTTCTTGGTAGCTGTAGTCATTTGCAATCGAGGTAATTGTAGATGAGTCCGTAGTTAACGCAATAGCAGGTAAACTCGGCCTTTCCATTTCGAAGCGATTTAAAAGTTCAGAGGAAAAGTGTTGGGCGTCTCCTGCACTGCCTCCATTACCACAGGTTAGAATTTTATTTCCGTTGAGCAAACAGTTGACCATAATTTGTCCCGCAGCTTCGATCGAGCTTGGTAATGTTTCGCTCGCATCGATTTGAGTTTGTATGGTCTCTTTAAAAGTATCTTTAATTCGCTCTAACATAATAAGAATCCTGTGTAAAAATTGTATTCAGAAAGCATTTTTTATCCAGTTAATCTGCTTATCTTCAATCGCAATAACATCGAACCTAGCCGCTGTTTTGATACGATTTTGCTGCAAGTAGTAATTTGCAGCACGTTGCAATCGTCGTTGCTGCTGAGGTGCAATGGCTGCAACCGCGCCACCAAAGTTGCGTCTTTTGCGATATTTTACCTCAACAAATACAATTGTGCTTGCTTTTTTCATAATCAAATCGATTTCTGCAAAACGGTAACGCACGTTTGCGGCAATGAATCGATAGTCGTGCTGCTCTAAGAAAATACGAGCTTGCTGTTCTGCTTCATGGCCGACACATGTACTCATAGTTTTCTTAACTTTCCGTTGCTATAAAATTTAGCCCACTGCTGTTTACGATGTATCACACCTTGGTGGTCAATGTTCATTGTACCTGTTCGACCTTCAAAATAGTAGCTTTGAGATGCTTTCATTTGGGCTAATTTATCGATCAGAGAAATACTGTCGTAGCCCATTGCGTAAAGTCTTTTTTCTAGATTAGACCATTCTTCGATCAGGCTAAGCTCTGTAGATTCTGTAAGGAGCCAAGGCATAGTATTGATACGCATTTTATTGAGCTCTCTTGGGTATTGTCCATTTTTGCTTTTCACATGACTACGATAACTAGCATAAGTAGAAATAGGCTCAGCGAAAACACTTGTGTTGACATCAACAAATGGTTTTAACAATTTGACTTCATCGCCTTGTGTTAGAAGATAAATAGCATCTATATCTCGACGTGAGCGAAAGTCTGCTTTCAGTTGAAAGCCAAAAGTGTTTTTGATGGCACGGATACGTGCTTTCGACTCTTTAACACTTAATGCATCTTGTACTTTGGTTTTGATCTCTTTGTTATTGCTGTAGTAGTATACTTTAGGTTGCTCGTCATATATTTTTTCCCAAGCTTGGGTAAAAGATTCAACCATTTTTTTGCTGCTACTTCTTGAGTTGGCAATAATAAGAGGGTTTTTAATACCTTGTTCTTTGAAGTATTGAGCAGTTTGAGCCGCTTCTTCAGTCGGAGATAAAGAGAAATAATATCTATCGGGATCATTAACAACACCATCTGGCATATTGAGCATTAACTGCGGAATAATGTTAGATCTGCTGCTTGCAACTTCTTCAACATGCTCTTTAAGTAAAGGTCCTATAATAAACTCGCATTCATCTTGTTCAGCACGGTTATAAGCTTCTAGTCCCCCTTCAGACGTATCATAAAAATGGAGTTCCAAGGAGCGTGCTTTGTTTTTCAAAGTGCTCGCGATGATGCCACTGCGTATTGCACGCGATGCACTGGTAGCTTTTGCAGGTAACAAGACGCCTACTTTTTTAGGGTTATACACTTGAGTGTGAAGCGCGCGATTGATGTCATCAGGTAAGTTTTCATAATGTGGATGTTCAGGGTAATCTTGCTGCCACTGATTGACTTTCTTTTGTAAATCTTGAGGTAAATCGGCATAACGTTTACCAATGTAACTAAGCTCTAGCCAGCCATTAAAGTTTTTATCTCGTGTTTTTTTGAGTTGCTGCTTGAGTAAATCTTCAGAGACAGGTTGTAGTGTATACCAAATACGTGCATCAAGATTAGATGATGGTTCTATTTCATTGATAGCGTGCAATGCAGCCGCTTGTTTAATGGGTTGATTGGTTGTATTGTACAGCTCAACGGCAAGTTGCAGCAAAGAGATTTCTTGCTCGATAATCAGAGGTTTTTGCTTTTGTGCTTGCTCAATCAGCTGTAGAGCTTTTGTCCATTGATGTCTTTGCGTTGCCGACTGTGCCGAGAGGTAGAGATAATAAGCTTTGAGCTCGTGGGATTTTATCTCATTAATTTTGATTTCTTTAAGGAGGCTTTCAGCGGCACTGAGCTGTCCAGAGAGTAAATACTCTTCTGCGCTTTTGAGCATGTCTGGATATTTTTTATCACTTTGAGGTAATTTCTCTTGCAGTTGTGCTGTGTTGACTTCATGAGATCCTGACATTTGCATATGTTGCTCTTGTTCTTGAATGGATGTACAGCTTGTCATTGATAGCCATGAAAGAGAGACTATCAATCTTAATTTGATAGAATATGGTAAATTAAATTTTTTCATGCTTCGCAACTCTGGTAAAATAGCCTTTTGTTAGTTTAACGCTCATTCTTTATTGATGAAAGCTAATTGAGATTGATTTATGGATTTAACTGTTGCTTTATACATTGTTCCAACACCCATCGGTCACTTAGATGATATCAGTCGTCGTGCTGTACATGTTTTATCCGAAGTAGATTTGATAGCTTGTGAAGATACACGACACAGTGGCAAGCTTCTTCAGCATTTAGGTATTCAATCTAAATTGATAGCTCTACATGATCACAATGAGAAGCAAAAAGTAAACTGGATTGCTGACCAGTTAGCGCAGCAAAAAACAGTAGCACTTATATCTGATGCAGGTACGCCTTTAATTTCTGATCCAGGATACCATCTTGTGAGCCATTTGCGTCAGCAAGGATACAAGGTGATACCTCTTCCAGGTGCATGTGCTGCGATTACGGCACTTTCTGCAGCGGGTTTACCTTCGGATCGTTTTTGTTTTGAAGGCTTTTTACCGGCAAAAGCTAAAGCGCGTTTAGATAAGCTAGCTTTACTTAAGGAAGAAACTCGGTCTTTAATTTTTTATGAGTCGCCAAGACGTGTTCTCGATACTGTCAATGCCATGATTCAAGCATGGGGTGAGCAAAGAGAGGTTGTACTTGCTAGAGAATTGACAAAGACCTTTGAAACTTTTATTCAAGGTACGCTTGTACAGGTCAAAGCTGTGTTGGAAGAAGATGAGAATCAACAAAAAGGAGAGTTTGTTATTCTTTGTCGAGGTTATCAACCGGATCCTCGTGCTATTTCGCAGCAGGCTTTAAATACGCTTGCTTTATTGAAACAAGATTTACCTTTAAAGAAATCGGCAGCGATTACAGCGCAAATTTATGGTTTGAATAAAAAGCAGCTTTATGAAGCTGGCTTAGAGCTTTAAAGCTTCAGGTTAAGAGACTGGATTTTTTTGCCTATGTGCGTATAATAGATGGCTGGAGTGGGCAAGGTAGTCGCTGCGTTGTATTCAACGGGGAGGAAAGTCCGGGCTCCACAGGACAGAGTGCCAGGTAACGCCTGGGAAGCGCAAGCTTACGACCAGTGCAGCAGAGAGTAGACCGCCGATGATCAATTTTATTGATACAGGTAAGGGTGAAAGGGTGTGGTAAGAGCACACCGCACAGCAGGTAACTGTTTGTGGCAAGGTAAACTCCACTCGGAGCAAGATCAAATAGGCTCTCTTTAATGTTGTCCGCATTGAGAGCGGGTAGATTGCTTGAACCACAGAGTGATTTGTGGTCTAGATGAATGACTACCCTCTTTATCTTGGATAAAGAGACAGAACCCGGCTTATGCGCCCACTCCAACTCTTCTTCACATATCTTACAGCCAACACAAAGCATGCTGGCTTGTAAGGGAGTGTTTACTGGTTCGTGTTCTAAGGTCGAACAAGTCGTGTTGTTTGATTGCGCTGACGGCTTGATGTGATGGAAAGGATAGATTCTTGAGTAGCTTTTGTCGCTTTGAACCAGCTTTTAACAATGCCAAAAGAAGGCATGCTTGTTCCATTCTCAATACTTCTGATATAACGATCTGTAATGCCAATCTGTTGCGCAAGTTGTCTTTGCGACAAACGACGCTTTAGTCTTAATTGGGTTAGCTGGTGTGCTAGCTCCTTGTCTCCACTCATGTTTTTTTTCTCCCTAAAAATATAATGAATTGTTGTGCTTATGTTCTTGTAATAATGTGCATAGGATACGTATCCAAGAGAGGAACCACCATGCACTATGGTGCATGTTTTGATAGGTCTATAAATTTTTATATTTCATATGTTTATTTTTGTGTTGATGACAATTTTTTGAATCTGTGTATTTGAGGTAGACACTTTTTCTATATGTCCTTGTAAATCTCCCGGTTTTGCTGGTGCAGAACCATGATGTGAGACCCTTACTGTAACAGAAACATATTCTTCCTGACTTAGTTTTAGATTATCACGCATCGCATTTTTATCACTGAGTTGAATACGCAGTGGAAACTGTTTAACGGGTTGTCTTATTACAGCCAAAGGCATGCCTCCCTCAATAGATTGAGCGAAGACAAATAAAACATCATTGGGTTGGATGTCTTGTTTTAAAGCAGCAGCAAGATCAATAGATAAATTAATTTGTGCTGAGTTGCTTGGCGTTGCATTGAACTCTTGCTGCTCCTGTCGAATCTGAGCCATAGTACTTTCAATTGCTTCACGATTAATATCTGTTCTTTGACTATTTAAGAGTTTTTGCCAGTGTGTAAGCGCAGTTGTAAAGTCTTTTTGGAGATAGGCATGTATCGCAAGGAGAAAATGAACGCTAGGTTGTGTTGCATCTTTATTGAGCGCTTGCTTGATAAGTTCATCAATTTCTGGGGTCATACTTTGTTGATTTACAAAATATAAAGCTGTTGCCTTTTGTCCCATAAACTCAGGGTTATTTGGACTGAGCTGAAGCAGTCTGTCATAAGTTGTGAGCGCTTGTTCATATAAGTTAAATTCCATATAAAACTGTCCAAGTTGTGTCCAAGCGTCTTGATCTTTTGGGTTCTTTTCAAGTCTTACTCTGAGTTCTTCAACATAAGCAATGACACCTTTTACTGCTTGAGATGATTCGGGTTCAAGCATCTCGCCACTGGCTTTGAACGATGCACCTTGACCAAGATAGAGATAAAAGCTGATGCAGCCTATAAACATCAAGGCACTGAGGCTATAAGGAAGTAATTTAGATGGTTTATGCTCTCGCTTAGGTTGTGCGCTTGCAGTTGTGGTGTCGACATCTTGTAATAAAGCTCTTTCGAGTTCGGTTTTGAGTTGATGAAACTCAGTATCATCAATATCTGAATTCCGACGTTGTTGCTTGAGTGCATTGAGCCTCATATTGAAGATATCGAGATTAGTATTGAAACGAACATCCGAATTGTCTTTCTTTGTTCGGCGCGAAAAATAAGGGTGCCATATTATCGCAAGGCTTAGCATGAGTAAGCTAATGAGAATCGTCCAGAAAAGAGGCATAAATCCATGTCTTCAACATTATTTTTTTTCTATTATAAAGTAATCTAAATAAAATTTTTACTTTTTATTACAATTTATATTGTTTTTATTGAGTAAAATCATGCAAACTGAACCAGTAGGAATATTTGTAAGAAGGATCATTTATGTTTCCTGAGATAGGCCATTTTGCCTTAATTATTGGTTTTTGCTTTTCCATTTTACTGAGCTTCGTCCTTGTGTTGACACGTCGGTTATCTGATGTCGAGGCGCTCGGTTATGCTCAAGTTTTCGCTCGCGCAACAGGTTTTTTCTTTCTCATAGCTTTTCTTTTTTTAATTCACAGTTTTATGGTGGATGATTTCTCTGTACGTTATGTCGCAGAAAACTCAAACACGAAGCTGCCATTACCTTATAAAATAGCGGCGACTTGGGGAGGACATGAAGGATCCTTTTTGTTGTGGGTACTCGATATTGCTTTATGGATGGTAGCTATTACTTTTTTCTCAAAAAAAATAGAAGCTGCTTTTGTAACACGCGTATTATCTGTTTTAGGTATGATCATTACAGGGTTTAGTGCTTTCATGTTATGGACATCTAATCCTTTCTCACGTGTTTTAACACAGATTCCAGCTGAAGGTCGAGATTTGAATCCTATGCTGCAAGACTTTGGCTTAATTGTGCATCCTCCTATGTTGTATATGGGATATGTTGGTTTTTCTGTAAGCTTTGCTTTTGCTATTGCTGCATTATTAAGTGGGCGTATTGATGCTGCTTGGGTGCGTTGGTGCAGGCCTTGGACTTTAGTGGCATGGACTTTTCTGACAGGAGGCATAGCTTTAGGTTCGTGGTGGGCTTACTATGAATTAGGCTGGGGTGGCTGGTGGTTTTGGGATCCTGTTGAGAACGCGTCCTTTATGCCTTGGCTTGTAGGCACCGCTTTGTTGCATGCTTTAATTGTGAGTGAGAAGCGGGCACTTTTTTATAACTGGACTATTTTATTGGCGATTGCGTCTTTTGCTTTAAGCTTGCTGGGTACTTTTTTAGTGCGATCAGGTGTGCTGACCTCGGTACATTCTTTTGCCTCGGATCCTGAACGAGGATTATTCATTTTACTTTTGCTGTGTGTTGTTGTTGGAGGGTCTTTATTTTTATTTGGTTTACGCGCAAAGCAGATGCGTTCCGCTGTGAAGTTTGAGTTGATCTCAAAAGATATGTTACTTCTCGTTGGCAATATTTTATTGGTCGTTGCTTGTGCAACGGTTTTACTTGGTACCTTGTATCCCTTGCTCATAGATGCATTAGGTTTAGGTCAAATATCTGTTGGTGCTCCTTACTTTAATCTTGTCTTTGTACCTTTAGCATTACTCAGCTTTTTCTTGATGGGCATTGCGCCTTTGATGCGATGGCGTAAAAATGATGCTCCATCTTTAAAACAGGCTATAAAATGGAACATTTGGATTGCGCCTCTCTTTGGATGCTTCGCACCTTGGTGGATTGATGGACAAATGAATATTTGGGCATCATTAGGTTTGGGTTTAGCTGCATGGATTTTTTTAGCAACATGTAGTTTGGTAAAAAAAGTAGTCTCGACTGAGTCTGGCTTGCATTGGCATCGTTTTACCCCGAACCTTGCCGCTATGGTTTTAGCGCATGCTGGTATTGCAATCACTACTGTGGGTGCAACTATGGTCTCAAATTATGAAATCGAGAAAAGTGTACGTATGGGACCCAATACAGAAGTAGAGATGGCTGGATATCACTTTACTTTTTTACAGGCAAATTGGTTTCAAGGTCCTAATTACCGTACGCAACGTGCCGAGATTTTAGTTGAAGAAGATCAGCATGTGGTTGCTTTGCTTAAACCAGAGCGTCGGTTTTATGAAGTGCGCACTATGAATATGACAGAAGCTGGTATTGATTGGGGGTTATTTAGAGATCTCTATGTGACTTTAGGTGAACCGATTAATGATACAGATTTTGCTGTGCGTCTCAATTATAAACCTTTTGTTCGTTGGCTTTGGTTTGGAGCCTTATTTATGATGGCTGGCGGTTTACTCTCTGTGTATGCCAAGGTCAATGCGTATAGAAGAGATAAGATGCTCGCATCTCAAACAAAATTAAATTCTGAGTTAACCTATTCATAAAAATAAGAGTGTTTCATGAAAAGAATAACTTTTTTTATCCCCTTTATCTTGATTATTATTTTGAGTATTGTGCTGTGGCGTGCTTTGTCTTTAAACCCTCAAGAACTTGACTCTGTCTTAGAGGGGCGCGCAGTTCCTGCGTTTAAATTATCGAGTTTACATAAACCAGAAAGGCTTTTTACACAGAAAGATTTAATAGGCCAAGTTACACTTTTAAACATTTGGGCAACTTGGTGTCCAGCTTGTAAGCAAGAACACCCTTATTTAATGCAATTGGCACAAAATAAAGATCTACCTCTTATAGGTATTAATTATCGTGATCCAAAGCGAGAAAAATCTATAAAGGAACTAGAGCAATTTGGTAACCCTTTTCAAAAAGTCATTTACGATCCTAAAGGTCAGTTAGGGCTTGATTTAGGTGTGTATGGTGCACCAGAAACTTATGTGATTGATCATTTAGGTATTATACGCATGCGCCATGCTGGTATAATTAATGATCGAGTTTGGAAAAGTAAGATTGAACCTCTGGTGCAACAGTTGCAACAAGAAGCTTTAGTTCATTGAGGATTATTTATGCAAAAGAGAAATTGTATTAAAAGTATCTTATGGATATTATTGCTCTGGGCACAAGCTACATTTGCAATCGATACTTTTGAGTTCTCCACAATACAGAATAAACAGCAAGCTTTAAATTTAGCTCGAGATTTAAGATGTCCACAATGTCAAAATCAAAATCTAGTTGACTCTAATTCTCCTATTGCAAAAGATTTGAGGTTAGAGGTGTATAAGCAAGTAGAGCAGGGAGCAAGCGACGAAGAAATTATGCATTATATGACACAGCGTTATGGCGACTTTATTTTATATCAGCCTCGTTTCAATTTAAAAACAGGATTATTGTGGTTTGCGCCTCTTGTATTTTTGTTTTTAGCTTTTGTGTTTTTGTTTTTTTTATTTTATACAAGAGATAGCAAGCAAAAGTCGACAACTTTATCTGCAAGAGAACAAGATGTCATGCTGAGTATTATGCAAAAAAGTGACAAGACGCAGTCGTAGAGTTTAATAAAAGTACGCCTTGTACGCAAAACAACCGCTTAAAA
>DDNL01000060.1 GCA_002341165.1 Shewanellaceae bacterium UBA2521 | reverse complement strand
TCTTCTAAGTTAATACCACCAAAGGTATCGGCAATATTTTCTACGGTGCGAATGAAGTCTTCTGTTGACTCATGCTTCACTTCAATGTCAATCGCATCAATTTTAGCAAAACGTTTAAATAACAGTGCTTTACCTTCCATAACAGGCTTAGAGGCTAAAGGACCTAAGTTACCCAAGCCTAAAATCGCTGTACCATTAGAAATGACAGCAACAAGATTGCCTTTACCTGTGTAACGGTATGCTTCCTGGGGATCTTGTGCAATTTCTTTAACAGGTTCAGCAACACCAGGACTATAAGCCAAGCTTAAATCTTTTGCAGTTTCTGCGGGCTTGCTTAAACCCATATAAATCTTACCAGGAACAGGATGCTCATGGTATTCAAGTGCTTCTTGACGAATATCTTTCATGACAACTCTCAACTTTAATTGAACAACAACCCATAAAAAGATAGGGAATATAAGATTATATGCTGTTTTTTTTACCTTGGATAGAAAAAAATACGGCCTTGTGCGAACAAGGCCGTATTTTTACAATATGATGCTTTTTCTGTAACGCTTGAGTTACCGAAACCACAGTCTTATTTTTTAGTTTTAAGCGCACCAAAACGCTGGTTGAAGCGATCAACACGACCACCGCTTGTAACAACTTTTTGCTGACCTGTATAGAAAGGATGACAAGCACCACAGACGTCCAAATGGATATCTTTTTCTAAAGTTGAGCGAATTTCAAGTACGCTACCACAAGCACAAGTTGCTTTAACCTGCTGGTATTTTGGATGAATATCTTGTTTCATAGGGGTTACCTTTATTTCGGCCGTATCGCCATTTAAGCTCTAAAGCTTAAACACCATACGTATATGTGTAAAAATAGGCCGCTATTCTAACCTTCAAACCCTAAAAATTCAACTAAAACCCTTTGTGAATCATGATAAAACTCGCATTTCTAAAGGGTAAGCTGGTAAACTAAGACCACATAACACTTTATACTCATCCATTATGACCGCTTTTGTGCAAGTTGCTTTAGCTATACCTTTGAGACAAGCCTTTACTTACTCGACGCCAAGCGAGCATCTACCTCCTATTGGAGTGCGTGTGCGCGTGCCTTTTGGCCACAAAGAAAAAATAGGTATTGTAGTCGAGCACAGCGCTCCTCAGGATATCGCTCTAGATAAAATCAAGCCTTATCTGGAACAACTTGATGCGCAACCTTTGTTCTCTGAAGCTTTATTAGAGCTAGCGCGTTTCACAGCGCGTTACTATTTTAGTCCTTTAGGTCAGGTATTACAGCAAATGCTACCTACTGCTCTAAGGCAAGGTCATGCCGTTGAAATGCCAAGCTCTATCCTCTGGCGCTGTACAGCTGAAGGTGAAGTCATACCCTTAAGCCAACTGCATCGTGCGCCAAAACAACAAGAAGCCTTGAAATTTTTACAGCAACAACAAGCCACAGTAGAACAGATCAAAAGTCAATCTATCACAACAACGACCTTAAATGCCTTAACACAAAAAGGCTGGATAGAACGTCACACTCTGTCTTGGCAAGCAATAACCCATTGGCGTACGCAAGATCAACAAAACGAAACGCCCCTACAGCTCAATCAAGAGCAGCAAGCTGTGTTGGATCAAGTTGAGCTCGATCGTTTTCAGGTCACATTGATCGATGGCGTGACAGGCTCTGGCAAAACAGAAGTTTACTTACAACTGATTGAACAGGTTTTACAACAAGGAAAGCAAGTACTTGTTTTAGTTCCTGAAATTGGTTTAACTCCGCAAACCATCTCGCGATTTGAACAACGTTTTGATGTACCCATGGTTGTGCTCCACTCGCATCTGTCTGATCAACAACGCAAGCAAGGTTGGATGAGGGCACGCACTGGCGACTGTGCTCTTATTATAGGTACGCGTTCTGCTCTGTTTACACCTTTAAAATATCCAGGGTTAATCGTCATAGATGAAGAGCATGACATCAGCTTTAAACAACAAGAAGGCACACGCTACCATGCTCGTGATTTAGCCATTGTACGCGCACGATTAGAGCAGATGCCTATTATCTTAGGCAGTGCAACACCGTCGCTTGAAACCTTGTACAATGCCAAGCAAGGTCGATATCAATATTTTAAGCTCAATCAGCGGGCAGGCGCTGCCACATTTGCAACGCATCAAATTGTCGATGTAAGACAACAAGCAAATTATGCGGGATTATCTCAGCAACTCCTGGATCACATGCAACAGCATTTAGCTCAAGATCAGCAAGTCCTGCTCTTTCTCAATCGACGCGGATTTGCACCAGCGTTACTCTGCCAAGATTGCGGTTATTTGCATCCCTGCGATCACTGTGATGCACATTATACGGTCCATACACAGACATCGAGCATGCATTGTCATCATTGCGGTGCGCAAACGAGATTAAGAAAACAATGCCAGCAATGTCATAGCTGCAACCTTTTACCACAAGGTTTAGGTACACAACAGCTTGAGTCTTATTTAAAACAAACCTTTCCCCATCATAGCGTGATCCGTATCGATCGTGACAACACGCAAAAAAAAGGAGAGCTTCACCAATATCTTGCTGAAATACAGCAAAAAAAACATCATATTCTTATTGGCACACAAATGCTGGCAAAAGGACATCACTTCCCTGATGTAACACTCGTTGGTGTACTTGAAGGCGATCAAGCTTTGTTTCAAGCTGATTTTCGTGCTGCAGAAAAATTTGCTCAACTCTACACACAAGTCGCTGGACGAGCAGGTAGGGCTCAAAAGCAAGGACATGTGATGTTACAAACAAGACAACCAGATCACCCTTTACTTCAAGCCTTAACTCAAAATGATTACAGCCGACTCACACAGGCTTTGATTCAAGAAAGACACATTTTGCAGTTACCACCTTATCAAAGCTTACTGACGATTAAAGCTCAAGCTAAGCAACCTCGTGAGTGCGACAACTTTACCCAAGAAACCGCAGAGTTCATTAGCCAAAATACTCCTTTAAAAGTCATAGGTCCTCTTGCTGCGCCAATGGCACGCAAAGCCGGCTATTTTCGACAGTACATCATGCTCCAAGCACAACATCGTACTGTGTTACAACAAAGCTTCGAACATGTACTGAGTCATGTAGAGCAATTGTCTCTGAAGCATCGCTGTAAAATAATCATCGACCGCGATCCACTTGAGCTCTATTGAACCCTATTAAAAGTCGAGTTTTTCTGCCATTCTCTAGATCGCAACATAGATCTTTTTTAGTAAAGTCGTTAAAATAGGCATCTTTAGCTTTGAATATCCTTGCAGGATCCTGAAGTCGTCAACATCAGTGAAATAAAACCATGAAACAATACATTTTAGAACAACTCGAATCGGCCATCATCTCGCTTAAAAAAGAAGGTGTTATACCTGAATCAGTATCGCCAAGACTGAATTTAGATCGTACCAAAGACAAAGCACATGGTGACTTTTCAACCAACCTTGCGATGATGTTGGCTAAGCCTGCACAAAAAAACCCTCGTGAGTTGGCTCAAATCATTTGTGATGCGCTACCTCCTTCAGAGCAGATCACAAAAGTAGACATAGCAGGACCTGGTTTTATTAACTTTTTTGTGAACAATGCCGTTGTTGCTCAGCAACTTGAAACAGCATTACAAGATACGCATTTAGGATTTATACCTCCTACATCAAAAACGATTGTTGTGGATTACTCTTCACCTAATCTCGCAAAAGAAATGCATGTTGGACACCTTCGTTCCAGTATTATTGGTGATGCGATGGTGCGTACTCTTCGTTTTGCTGATCATCATGTAATCAAGCAAAACCACGTTGGAGATTGGGGTACACAGTTTGGGATGCTCTTAGCTTATATGGAAGAACTTCGTCAGCAGGATCAAACAAGTGAAGATCAAGAGCTTGCCGACCTCGAAAAATTTTACCGCGCAGCCAAGGTACGCTTTGATGAATCGAAAGATTTTGCTGATCGCGCACGTCAACTGGTTGTTGCCCTACAATCAGGCGATACGTACTGCAACCAACTGTGGCAAGAATTCAATCAGGTCTCTCTCGCTCATTGCCAAGAAGTATACCAAAGTTTAGGTGTACTCTTGCAACCTGAAGATGTCCGTGGCGAAAGCTTTTACAACGACATGCTCCCTAAACTCAGAGATGAACTGAAAGAAAAAGGACTGCTAAAGCAGGATCAAGGCGCACAATGTGTGTTCTTAGATGAGTTTAAGAACAAAGAAGGCGATGCACTGCCCATCATTATCGAAAAAGCAGGTGGTGGATTTCCGTATGCTGCAACCGATTTAGCTGCACTCAGTTACAGAGCACGAGATCTACAAGCAGATCGCATCATGTATGTAGTTGATATGCGTCAAAGTCTACATTTTCAGCAAATCTTCCGTCTTGCTAAGCTTTCAGGTTTAGTGCAAGAACAGGTTCAATTAGAGCACTTAGGTTTTGGCACCATGAACGGTCAAGATGGCAAGCCTTTCAAAACACGTTCAGGCGGCACCATCAAACTGGTTGATTTAATTGAAGAAGCCAAAGCTCGTGCTTATACCTTGGTCAAGCAAAAGAATCCTCATCATAGTGAATCTGAGCTCCAAGAGATAGCACGCGTTGTGGGGATTAGCTCAGTAAAATATGCCGATCTCTCAAAACATCGCACAAGTGACTATATATTTAACTTTGAGCAAATGCTGAGTTTTGAAGGCAATACCGCACCTTACTTACTCTATGCGTTAACAAGAGTAAGCAACATTCTGAGCAAAGCTTCCACGCAAGATTTCTCACACACGGCGATGGACATGACCAATGAGTATGAACTTGAACTCGGTAATAAGCTGCTACAATTTAGTGAATGCATTACACGTGTTATCGAAAAAGGCACACCACATACGCTGTGTACTTATCTTTATGAGCTAGCTGGACTCTTTTCGCGCTTTTATGAGTTTTGTCCTGTTTTAAATCTAGAAGATGATGCTTTGCGCCAAAGTAGGTTACAACTTTTATCTTTAACCGCTAAGATTCTTCAACAAGGTCTTGATCTACTCGGCCTTGAAACATTAGAGCGAATGTAACCTATGAGTTCCAAGGACTATGCAAACCGTAGAAAAAAGCCTGCAACGAAAAAGAGAAGTGCGGCCAAATCAGGTAAAGCAGTAGCAAAAAATAAAAAACGCATCCCTGTGGGTGCGTTAACTTTATTTACGCTTATGTCTGGCGGTTTTGGTTATCTTTTGTATCAAATTAAAGGTGATCACACTCATCATAACAAAACCGTTGCAACACCTTCGCACACATCAAAGCCCGCGGTAAACTTGCCAGAGCCACCCAAAGAAAAGTGGAGTTATCTGAAAGATCTACCGAAAAAAGAAGTCAAAGTTAAAATCGATACATCGACCAAGCCTTCTCGTCCTTACAAAATGCAATGTGGTTCATTCAGACATAAAATAGATGCTGAAGCTATGCAGGCAAAAATTGCTTTTCAAGGTTTATCTGCCCAAGTCCAAGCTACACAAGGCAAAAAAGGTATGTGGTATCGAGTTGTGTTAGGGCCTTACCCTAAACGTCGCGCTACTGAAGTCGATAGACACAAACTACAGCGTGTAGGCATAGATGGCTGCAAAGTCTGGTATTGGAATTAAGCAAGGGTCATTAAAATAACCCACTCCAAAACCCAGAAGATTCTAGCTCTTTTTTGCAGCTTTTATACTGAGACGCATAGCGCAACGACCGATCTTTGACCTTATTTGCAACGCGAATTAACCACTTTTTGGAGCGATAATGACCACGTCTATATCCTCCCCAGCCTTCATGATAACTTAGATATTGATCATATGCATTCCACTTGGAAACATGGTTCAGTCTTTGAGTTTTATAAATAAACCAGCCCATAAAATCAATCGCATCATCAAAATCGTCTCTATCCGCACCACTATGACCTGTTTCTTTGATGTAATCCTTCCAAGTGAGGGTTTTGGCTTGCGCGTAACCATAAGCGGAACTAGCGCGTCCAATAGGAATAAAGCCAAAGAAATATTGCATCGGAGGCTCTGCATCATGGCGAAAGCTACTTTCTTGATACATCATAGCCATCATGACATGAATCGGAGCACCCCACTTTTCATTCGATGCCACAGCAGCGTCATACCAATGGTTTTTTTCTCTAAAAATAGAGCATAGGTTATCTGGCTTTCGGGGAGGCGTGGTGCTACAAGCTGTTAATCCTATCATCAACACTGCGCCAAGTAGCACCTTAACCTGATTATTTCTGCGAAGATAATGCCGAGCGTTCTTTCGAAAGTTCTTGTTCATTTTTTATATTTTTATCTTGAGTCTGTGTATCCGTTACTTCAATAAGAAGCTCTTTATTAGAGGGCGATGTATCCGTCTTGATAGCTGGCTTTAATTCTATCTGACTGGAATCAGCCGCGGCAGGTTG
Source organism: Shewanellaceae bacterium UBA2521 (assembly GCA_002341165.1). Taxonomy (GTDB): domain Bacteria; phylum Pseudomonadota; class Gammaproteobacteria; order Enterobacterales; family Shewanellaceae; genus UBA2521. The sequence continues at coordinate 6,095 of DDNL01000060.1, read as the reverse complement.
TACCAGCTTATCTAACGTATCGGTTTTTGGATTATCTTTTGGCTTTGCTGCCGAAGCTTCGGGCGCAATCGCCTCTGCTACAGACAAAGTTGCAACTTTCGATTGCACCTTCTCAGCTGAAGGCGTAGATAATGCCTTAGTACTTGGTATTTTATCCGCTGTTGTCGCATCCATGACTTCTATCTTCAAAGAAGAAGCATCTTGCTTATCCTTGGCATGATGTGTGACTTGATTCTGTATAGTGCTCTTAGATTGCGCATCTTGTACCTCAAGCGAGGTTGCATCGGCGACAGTATCTAAGCCTGCTTGCTCCGCGTTATGGGTTGTAGGATTTACGCTTTTTTGTTCAGGCTTATCTACAGTGGCTTCAAGAGAGTTTGCTGATATATCCATTTGCGATTTCAATTTCGATTTCGGCTCTGTTTCTAAAGAAAGTGCTGGTTCCTTCACCGTGGAAGATGCATTGTATATCTTTAAGGCATCAGATACAGACGTGGTCAGCTCATCAACCGTTAAACTCTGTGTGTTGTCTAGTCCTACAATACACTGAATAGGTTCTTTTTTCCATACCACAGGTTGCCAGTAATCGCCGGCTTCACTCGATAAGAAACGTGCTGCGATGTAATAACGCATTTGCGGTTCCAGCTCAAGCTTCCAATCACGATAGTAACGTTCACTTGCAGGCAAACTTAACTTGTCTGTGTCAATAAGCTCTACAATTCTAAGCTGATGCTTCCCCGCTTTGAGTTCGTATTGTGGTTGCATGATAACTGCTTCATCGTCAACGCGAACAACCATAGCAGTGTAATAGTTTTCCACATCGTCCGAAACAGGTGAGGCCACGACATGAGCACAGTACTCAGTCACTTTTTTACTTGTCGCAGTACAGCCCGACAACGTTGCTAAAAGTGTAAAACTTAAACAACTCAGTGTGAAGCCGTTGACTTGTGGTCGCATGGTTATTCTCCATTATCCAATAAGCAAAATCATGATTGGTTTATATATGAGCAAAGTAGTCTTGAAGAAATTTTTCAAAGTCACCTTGTTCAATCATTTCTTTTTGTATCTGTGCTGTAATCGATTGCTGTGCTGTTGCAACCAATTGCTCTTCTGTCCAATATTCATATTTTGAATCAAGTAACATGGTTTTATGCTGTATAGCTAGGGCTTTTGCCCAATGTACGTGGTCCACTTGTGAGGCCTGTAGCTGATCCATAATTTGTCCTGACAGCGTCAAAGATGGATCGTCTACCGCATCACGCCATATCGCAAGTGCTTCTGTATAATCAGAATGACCATGAAAACTATCTAAACAATGTGCCACTTCACCACATTGATCAAAAATAGCAGATAACCAACTCTTCAGTGTAACCTCTTGTCCATCTTTATACAAAGTAAGCTGAGGATCTCGCCCTTGCAACACAACTCGATTTAAATTTTCCAAGCATTGCTTCGTCTGTGCAGGCGAAAGTTCAGCAGAAGGATTCAACAAAGCAGTCAACAACAGTAAATCCATCATTCTAAGCTGAGAAGGTTCAATACCTATCATAGAAAACGGATTCACATCTAACAAACGCACTTCTACATATTCAACTCCACCACGCTTTAAAGCATGAGAAGGTTTTTCATGCGCATGCGTTACCCGCTTAGGACGGATCGACATATAATATTCATTTTCAATTTGCAAAACACGATCATTGAGCTGCTTACGATGACCTTGCTCATCAAACAATCCTATTTTACTAAACCGAGCTGATTTCTTTTGGATCGCTTTTTTGAAGGTCACTAAATAATCGTCTAATGAATTGTAGCTCACATCCAGCTCGTCTTGCTCAGAAGTCGTATAACCTAAATCACTCATCCGTAATGAAGTTGCATAAGGCAAGTAATATGTCCCTTGTCCTAAAAGTTTAAAAGGCAAATCCGACTTTTGCGTAGTTAAAAAGCTATGACATAAAGCAGGCGATGCGCCAAAAAGATAAGGTAACACCCAAGCAATACGCTGGAAATTACGCATCAAATCAAAATAACCTTGATTCTGATACTCTTCTACAGATAGCTGGCTCTGATCATATTGATGTAAAAGTTTCCAAAGGTGGGAAGATACAGAGAAGTTAAAATGCACACCTGATATCATTTGCATCATCGAACCATAACGATGCTTAAGCCCTTCTCGATACAGAGTTTTAAGTTGTCCTGTAAAGGATGTACCGTATTGAGCAATAGGTACTTGCAAGGTGTTTTCAATGAAACAAGGCATACTCGAAGGCCACAATGATTCTTGCGTCACTTGCTTCATCGTAAAAACATGTAAGTCAGTGAGTTGATGGATTGTATCATCAATTGAAGAGGCAACAGGCGTGACAAACTCTAAAAGTGCTTCACTGAAGTCTGTTGTAATCCAAGGATGTGTTAAAGCACTTCCTAAATGCTCTGAATGTAACTCAAGGGACAAATGACCTTGTTCATCTATACGCAAAGCTTCTCTTTCAATACCACGCCCTATAGATGCAAGAGCTTGTAAACCTTCTTCTGCTTGGAGAAAGTTTAATTTCTTAGTCAGGATACTCAATTTTTTATCTCTACTTATTCATTTTTGTTAGACGTGTTACTGTACACTTCTAGTTCATTATTTTTTCATAGTGACATAGTCTAAAAAAATCAAGGGAGCTCAACAAGAGGTAAATTCAACTTTATTAATTGCGGCAGAACATATTCTTTAGGGCCCACAACTAAAATGATCATCTGTTCAAGATTAAATTCTGCTGAAATCACCTGATTTAAAGTTTTCCTATCAATTTTAGACAACAAGTCGTCTTGAAGTTTAGGAAAATCTCTTGTTAAACCAAATCTTTGAATTTCAGCCAGAAAATTCATTTTTTGTGACGGGGTTTCGTAACTGAGCGCTTGCTGTTGCAGTAAAGATGTACGCATAAAAGTTAATTCTTCTTCGGTCATACCTTGTTGCTGATAACGCTGCATTTCCGCAATAATTTGCTCCAATGCTTGAGCCGTGACATCAACTTGTACATCAGTAATAAGATTAAATACACCAAATTCTAAATCTCCAGTAAAAGCACTGTTGATACCGTAGGTATATCCTTTATCTTCTCTTAGATTAAGATTAATCCGACTGTTGAAAAAACCACCAAAAGGATAATTGGCTAAGTTGGCTTTAAAGTAATCGCCATCAATATCAAAAGGCTTGGCTAAGCGTCCTATGCGAATGACAGATTGCTGCGCTTGGGGCATATCGACAAAATAGATCACACCTGGTGTCTGGCTTTGAAAATGAAGATTTTGCTGTGGTGTAACCTGTTGCACGGCTCGATCTTTCAACCACATCAGCTTAGATAATAAGATGTCTTGAGGTATATCACAAAGTGCAACAACCTTTGCTTTTTCAAAATGATATTGTTGCTGATAAAATGCCTTCACATCATCAAGAGTCAAAGACTCAACTGTTTCCAAAGTACCCATAATTGGATATTGATAACGATGAGACGTGCCAAAAAGCAAAGTACTAAAATAATCTTTGGTGACCATTTGAATATTTAAAGGCCTTTGATGCAATGCTGCAATCGTTTTCGTTTTAAGTCTGGCAAAATCTTCTTCTAGCAAAGCGGGCTGAAATAGCATTTCACGGGCTATTTCAAGCGTCGCATCAAAATGTTTGGTCAAAGTTGAAATATGCAAATATGCATCATGCATCGTCACACCAAAGCGCACCGTGCTTCCCATGACTTCTAACGCCTCAATGGCCTGCTCTGAAGTTCTTTTTTGAGTTGACTCATGCAGCATCAGCGCAGTTAATCTCGCAACACCAGCTTTCTCAGGCGATTCTAAGTTCACGCCACCTGGAATTTTAATCGTCATCTCCGTCATAGGCGCATCAAACAAGGTGGCAATAACGTCTATATGTTCGCTGATCTGATGACGCCAAAAGGAAGGCTCTTGTACAACAGGCTTAGAGCCTGCACGAGGCGTGATGCTACGATCAAAAGTGTCTAGAGGCATTTCTGCTCCTTGAAACTCAAGTCCGCTCTTTTGACGCACAGGAGGTTGAGGCGCTTGGAAATCCTGTCCTGCGGCAAGATGCTTGGCTCCATGAGGCACAACACTCATCACGACCATAGGTTGATTCTTGATATAGCGATGATAGACATCCATCACATCTTGTTTGGTTACCTGACTATAACGCAGCATCTCTTGCTTCATGAAATTAGGCTGTCCCAGTAACACTTCATAATTAGATAAAATTGATACTTTACTCGCTACACTGGTGAGCTGATGGACGCGACTGACTTCAATTTGAGACTTAATTTTTTGTAAATCATGATCCGTTACACCGCGCTGCTCAAACATATCGATGACATGACGTACTTTATGTTCAGTTTTTTTAAGATCGGTTTCTTTTTGTGGATTAGTTAAAATAAAAAAACTAAATTCGCAGGCTTGTTCATGACAAATATGATTGCTCCCCACCTGCAAGACATCTTCTGTTTTCACTAAGTTTTGATACAACAAAGAGTTTTTACCGTCACCTAAGATTTTCGCTAAAATATCTAAAGCCGCTTCATCTTCATGGTAAGCATACACAGTAGGTAGACGTATATTCAAAGAAGGTGCATGTACTTTATCTTCCAGGGTTAAATAACGATCTTGAGGCAGCGTAATAGGAGTTTTGTTTATTTCAGGTAGCGCCGGACCTCTAGGGATCTGACCAAAATACTGTTCCACCCACGCCATCACTTGCTGTTCATCAAAATCACCACCAATGGTCAGTGTCGCATTATGAGGACCATACCAATAAGCAAAGAATTGACGAACATCTTCAAGCTGAGCAGAATCTAAATCTTGCAACCAACCAATAACAGGCCACGAATAAGGATGATTTTCAGGATATAAAGCTTGTGAAATCAGTTCGCTGACTCTTCCATAGGGACGGTTATCCACGCGTTGAGCGCGTTCATTTTTTACAACAAGACGCTGGTTTTCAAATTTCTTTTCCGTCAATGCTGGAAGTAAAAACCCCATCCGATCAGCTTCAAGCCATAAAGCCATTTCTAGATGATTTTTAGGCAATGTTTCATAGTAGTACGTCATATCACGATTGGTTGCACCATTCATGGTGCCACCTGCTTCAGTGATCATTTTAAAGTGCTCATTATCACCTACATGCGCCGATCCCTGAAACATCATGTGCTCAAACAAGTGTGCAAAACCAGATCGACCTAGCTCTTCTCGCGCTGAGCCCACGTGATAGGTCATCTCAACATGCACTAGAGGGTCAGAATGATCAGGCGTCAACAAAACCGTAAGTTGATTATTCAGCTGATACTTTCTATAAGGGATAAGCACATCATCGCTTACCGAGAGATGATCATCTATTAACTTATAATTTTGTGATGCTTCGTCCGTACGGCTGCGTAATGTGATAGTCATTAAAATAAGACCTGCCCAAAGAGTATACTTAATCAATAAGTGATCCTTAGAGTGCAATACTTATACCAACCAAAATATATTACAGCATCATCATGATAGCTGAACTTCAATCCAACCCATTGCGACAGAGCACATCAACTCTTTTTATGTGTGACTGAGCCAGCTTGCGATCCGATCTAAGAAAGAAATAAAGTATAAAAGACAAATTCAATTCTCACTAGAGGAATAAAGTAACCGAATGTTCGAGAAGGAGGATGAAAATAGCCGATTTAGATATAAGGCTTTTATCTATAGCGTATGGGAAATACAGATGGTTTTTTTAGACTTGTACTATGATGAGCTACCGTGGTGAGCGTCTATGATGTGTCTTTTAACTTTAAATGGCGCGTCCGGGAGGATTCGAACCTCCGACCGCCTGGTTCGTAGCCAGGTACTCTATCCAGCTGAGCTACGGACGCACATCTAAAGTTTACGATTTTGTTTGTATGGCGCGTCCGGGAGGATTCGAACCTCCGACCGCCTGGTTCGTAGCCAGGTACTCTATCCAGCTGAGCTACGGACGCACATGCAAAACAAATCAATGGCGGTGAGGGAGGGATTCGAACCCTCGATAGGGCTACAAACCCTATACTCCCTTAGCAGGGGAGCGC
>DDNL01000062.1 GCA_002341165.1 Shewanellaceae bacterium UBA2521 | reverse complement strand
GGAGCGTCCATTTCATCACCCATCTTATGATCATCAAAAAAGCTTAGATAGAGCAAACCTAAACTCTCGAACATTGTATGGGTGTCTATGGATTACTGCTGGAAAAACTGATTCACCACCATCTTTTATCTTCGTATGAAATACTTCTATGATTACTATGGTGGTTCAGTTATGAACTATGTTGCCAGTTAAAGACAAATCGAGTAAGTTATTTATAATCACTGTACTGGTTCAGAATTTGGGTTTAAAATGACAGTAAGAAAAAGACTAAATGTTCAATTAAAAGAAGAATATAAGAAGGTTCTGGAAAAACGTTCTGCGGAAATGACTTTTGAACTAGAAGAGCGAGTTACTTTACACACTTATAGATCATTATCTTGAAGATGCCTGCAAAATCATTAAAAAAGAATATTAACCAACGTAATCCAATGATTCCTAACCAAAGTTAAGGAATCATTTTTACATTTTCAAAGTAAAAATTAAATCTCAAAATACTATAGGAAGGTACTATGCCCTTCAATGAAGACAGCCGAGTTAAAATTCCCACGATATTGCATCTTATACGCTTAGGCTATACCTATCTTAAGAAGCAAAATGAAGCAATAGACAAAACAACCAACATTTTTACGCATCATTTTGATGCAGCTTTAAAACGTCTTAATCCTGAACTAGATGAAAAAGATAGACAACGTGCTTTAGCTGATTTAAAACTTGAGCTGAACTACGATGACTTAGGAAAAGCTTTTTATGAAACCTTAACACAAGGCTCAGGTATTCGATTTATTGATTTTGAAAACTTTTCTAATAATAGCTTCCATGTTGTCACCGAGCTAACTTATCAGAAAGACGAAGATTCCTTTAGACCTGATATCACCATTTTAATCAACGGCTTGCCTTTGGTTTTTATTGAAGTTAAAAAGCCTTCAAATGCTCAAGGCATACAAGCTGAGTTTAATCGTATTGAAACACGTTTTAAAAACAAGCAGTTCAAAGCGTTTGCCAATATCACGCAGTTTATGATTTTTTCAAACAATATGGAGTATGATGATCAGCAAAATATTCTATTTCAAGGTGCTTTTTATGCAAGCCCTTCTTACGGCAAGTGTATATTTAATTATTTAAGAGAAGAAGAAACCTTCGATCTCACGGCAATGCTTAGTTCAATTTCTAACACTTTAGAAGATGACATTTTAAAAGACAACAATCTACAGGTCATCAAGCATAGTCCTGAATTTAAAACCAACAAAGATCCAAATAAACCTACGAACCGTATTTGTACCTCTTTACTCAGTAAAGAGCGATTAGCTTTTCTTTTGCGTTATGGCTTTGCTTATGTTGCTAAAAAAGACGGCTTGCAAAAGCATATCATGCGTTACCCACAGATCTTTGCCACGCTCACAATCAAGAAAGACTTAAGTGACAATATTCATAAAGGTATTGTCTGGCACACCCAAGGTAGTGGTAAAACAGCGCTTGCTTATTTTAATGTGAAACATTTAAAGCACTATTACCGAGCGCAGCGCATTACACCTAAGTTCTATTTTATTGTGGATCGGTTAGATTTGCTGAACCAAGCCGCTAAAGAGTTTAACCAGCGTGGTTTAATAGTTCATACCGTGCAATCAAAAGAAGCCTTTGCCCAAGACATTAAAAGCCTACAAGTTGTTCATAACGATCAAGGTCGTTCTGAAATCACGGTCGTGAATATCCAAAAGTTCCAAGACGATCCAAACGTAATAGCGCCACTCGATTATGGTGTAAATATACAGCGTATTTTCTTTTTAGATGAAGTACATCGAAGTTATAACCCGAAAGGCAGCTTTTTAGCTAACTTGGTTCAGTCTGATCCAAATGCAATCCTCATTGGCCTTACAGGTACACCGCTTATCAGTAGTGGTAAAAACAAAAAAGATGACTTTGCCTCTAAAGAAATCTTTGGCGACTACTTTCATAAATACTACTATAACGCTTCAATTAAAGACGGTTACACCTTACGCTTAATCCGTGAAGAAATAGAAAGCAGTTATAAATTAAAACTCGCTCAAGTCATTGCCGATCATCAAATTGATAAAAAAAGTATCGATCTCAAAAAAATCACCGCGCATCCTCGATTTATCAAACCTATGTTGGATTACATCATCAGCGACTTTGAAGGCTCACGACTAGGGCTGAACGATGCGAGTATCGGTGCTATGGTGATTTGCGACAGTTCAGAGCAAGCACGTGCTTTGTATGAGCGTTTTCAAGTTAAATATGCAGCGCACCAAGAACCCGAATTACTCCAAGCAGCGGAGCCAGAAGCCGATTATACCGTACAACATAAGGTGAAAAGCGCAGCGCTTATTTTACATGACCAAGGCAGCAAAGAAGAGCGTAAAAATGAGATTGATGCGTTTAAAAATGGTCATATCGATATTTTGTTTGTTTACAATATGCTGCTCACAGGCTTTGATGCACCACGACTTAAAAAGCTGTATTTAAACCGTGTCGTCAAACAACATAACTTGCTGCAAGCTTTAACCCGAGTTAATCGTACTTATAAGCAACATCGTTATGGTTATGTGGTCGATTTTGCTGACATTAGCCAAGAGTTTGATGCAACCAATCAAGCCTATTTTAATGAGCTGCAAGATGAGCTGGGCGATGAATTTAAATTTTATTCCAATTTATTTAAATCTCAACAAGACATTGATGAAGAAATTCTTCAAGTCAAGAATCAACTATTTCAATATGATATCGGCAATGCAGAACGATTTTCCGAACAAATACAAGCCATAGAAGATAAAAGCACCTTACAGGAACTCAAAAAAGTTCTGGAAAATGCGAAAAATCTCTATAATATGTTGCGCTCGCAGTTACAGACGGATCAACTTGATAGGCTCGATTTTAAAAAATTACATACGCACTTAGACACAGTCAATCACCATTTAGCTTTTTTAAATGATGCAAGCAAACTTGCAGCAGGCGAAAAAGTCGATAAATTGCTCAATATTGCTTTAGAGGATTTGTATTTTCAGTTTAGAAAAGTGGGGGAGTCTGAGCTTAAGTTAGCAGATGAGTTTAAAGATGAGTTATATAAAACACGACAAACCTTTAAAGATAATTTTGATCCGAAAGATCCTGAGTTTATCGGTCTTAAAGAAGCTTTAGAAAACTTGTTTAAAAAGAAATCGATGCGAGAAGTCACCCAAGAAGAAATTCAAGGCAACTTACAACATATTAGACGGATCCATAAAAAAATTCGTGAGCATAACCGTAAAGATGAAAACCTACGCAATAAGTATCAAGGTGATGCTAAGTTTGCACGCGTACACAAACGCATTGTAGAGCAAGGCACGCTCTCTGTACCCGAATCTCAAATTTATGAAACGCTACTAGATTTGAAACAAGGTGCAGACGATACCGTGTTAAAAAACAATCAATCGATTCAAAATGAAGCGTATTTTAAACGCAGTATGAACCCCATTTTAGTAACAGCTATGAAACAACATCAGATCACGATGAAGCCAGCTATTGTGCATTTTATCAATCAACTGGTGATGCAAGAATATTTTGAAGAATACAAAAACGGAGACCGACCATGGTAGAACAGACCTTTCAAACAGATGCTAAAAAACTGATTGATGACTTAAAAAGCATTTGTGCCAGTTATGGCTTAGGCAACGATGGTAATGAATTTAAAATTATTACTCAGGTCTTCTTGTATAAATTCATGAACGATAAATTTGCTTATGAAGCAAAGCAGCTTGAATCAAGCTTGGTAACGGCTGAAAAATGGGAACAAGTATTAGCTGACATGTCTGAAGAGGCTTGGGACATGCTCACTTTAGGCATGAATCAAGATACAGCCAAGCTTAAGCCAGAGCACCTTATCGCCACCTTACACACAAGACAAAATGAAGATGCGTTTGCTCAGTTATTTGATGATACTTTATTTGATATAGCGACTTTAAACCAAGATATTTTTAATATCACCACAGAAGGCGGAGCCAAAATTGTTTTGTTTGAGCGCCTCAGTCAATCTTATATTGTTGACCCTTCGCAGCGTGATGATTTTTGTCGTGCTGTGATCAACAAGCTCGTTCATTTTAGCTTTGAACATATCTTTGAACAGAACTTTGATTTCTTTGCCACTTTGTTTGAATACCTGATCAAAGATTACAACAGCAACAGCGGTGGCAAGTACGCAGAATATTATACACCGCATGCCGTCGCACGCATTATGGCTGCAATTTTAGTACCTCAAGGCCATGACTTAACCAGTATCTCATGCTATGACCCTTCAGCAGGTTCAGGCACGTTACTTATGAACCTTGCTCACGCTATTGGTACGGAACGTTGTTCTATTTACACACAAGATATTTCGCAAAAATCATCAGGTCTTTTGCGCCTCAACTTAATCTTAAACAATTTAGTACAATCTATTCCAAATGTGATTCAAGGCAATACCATGACCAAGCCTCATCACAAAAACGAACAAGGCAATAACTTAAAACAGTTCGACTTTATTGTATCGAATCCGCCTTTTAAAATGGATTTTAGCGATGATCATAAAGCATTGGATCATGATACCTACAGCAGAGACATAAAACGCTTTTTTGCAGGCGTACCAAAAGTACCAGCTAAAAAGAAAGAAGGTATGGCTATTTACCAACTTTTTCTACAACATATTATCTATTCCTTAAAACCCGATGGTAAAGCTGCGGTTGTGGTACCAACAGGCTTTATTACCGCGCAATCGGGTATCGATAAAAAAATCAGACAACACCTCGTTGATCATAAAATGCTGGCAGGTGTAGTCTCTATGCCAAGTAATATTTTTGCAAGCACAGGCACTAATGTATCCATTCTCTTTTTAGATGGCAGTAACAAAGATCAAGTGATTTTGGTTGATGCTTCTAACCTAGGTGAAAAAATCAAAGACGGCAAAAACCAAAAAACCGTGCTCACCGCAGCAGAAGAGCAGCGCATTATCGAAGTCTTTAACAGTAAAGAAGCACAAGAAGATTTTTCCGTAAGCGTCTCCTATGATGAAATAGCCGAAAAAAACTACAGCCTCAGCGCAGGCCAATATTTTGAAATTAAAATCGAATATGTAGACATGACGCATGATGAGTTCACCGCAAAAATGGAGAACTTCACTCACAACCTCGATGAAATGTTCAAAGAATCCAGAGAACTCGAAACCGAGATCCAAAAACAGCTAGGGAGGTTGGGGTATGAGTGAATGGAGTATAAAGAAGCAATTGTCTTTTGTTGACTTAAAGTCGTTATGTATAAGCATAATTGATTGCCCTCATTCTACTCCAAACTGGACAGATGAAGGCATAGTTGTTATCAGAAACTTCAATATTAAAAGCGGTCAACTTTCTTTAGAAAAGAAGTCATATACAGATAAAAAAACTTATTTAGAAAGAACTAAACGTGCTATTCCCGAATCAGGAGACTTAGTTATTACGCGTGAAGCTCCGATGGGAGAAGTTTGTATGATACCTCCTAACTTAACATGCTGTTTGGGGCAAAGAATAGTTTTGCTTAAAGTTGATAAAACTAAAGTTTTAAGTAGATATGTGCTTTTAGCATTACAATCGAGTTATGTGCAGAAACAAATAGAGCAATTTAATAAAACTGGTTCAATTGTAAGTAACTTGAATCTTTCTTCGTTAAAACAGTTGAAGATTCCAATGGTTGATAA
>DDNL01000030.1:9736-30266 GCA_002341165.1 Shewanellaceae bacterium UBA2521 | reverse complement strand
CGTAAGCACGGGGATAAACCGAAATAATTGAATTCCAGCAAGTTATATATACGGTATTCCCCGTAAGCACGGGGGTAAACCACAGATGTCTTCGTTTAAGTTCTGCTGTTTTTGTTCGCTGCTTTGTAGCTTACTCCGGTAACCACGGGATGGCTTGACCACAAAATATTACTCAGTTATATTCGTCATACATAAAAATGTAAATCATCATTTTTATACTTTTATAGCAATACTCAGCATGAAGCGGTATAAGAAAAGTTGGCACCTCAGTTTGGGCAAGCATTTATGCTTGCTCATCAATAAACTGTTATAACAGCCATCACTTTTTCCAAAATTTAATCCCTCAAAATTCATAAGGACATACAATACAATATGAATTTACTTACCGACCCATTTTTAAGTATTTCTAACAAGCAAGGTCAAGAACAGACCCTTTGTTTCGCTGAAATATCACACCCTGATTTTATTCATCTTCGAACACCCAGAGCAGATTTCACCGGCGCTGCTTATCAATTTGCCATTGCTGTTTTACAAACTTGCTTTGCGCCTGAAACAGAACAAGACTGGGAAGAACTTTATCAAAATCCACCCTCGAGAGAACAACTGGCGCAGGCTTTAACTAAAATTGAACACGCATTCCATCTAACGGGTGATCAACCTCTATTTATGCAAGATTTCCATACGCTAGATAAAATAGGAGGCCTTAGTCCTGTTGCAAGCTTACTCATTGAGGCACCAGGTGGCAGTACGCTTAAGAATAATATCGACCATTTTGTTAAGCGCGGTACCTGTGAAAGTATGTCGCTTCCTATGGCTGCACTCGCTCTATTCACACTGCAAACAAATGCACCTTCCGGCGGTGTTGGACATCGTACCGGTTTACGTGGTGGTGGGCCTCTTACCAATTTAGTCATGCCCCATGATGAAAAAGCGTCTCTATGGCAAAAACTATGGCTGAATGTACTTACACAAGAACATGTAGACGAAAAAAATAATAAGCTGTTCAACAAACAGCCTATTAATTTTCATGATGGAAGTATCTTCCCTTGGCTTGCTCCGACAAAAGAGAGTGATAAAGCAGGTTCAGAGCTTTACCCTACGCAAGTACATTACCTACACATGTATTGGGCTATGCCAAGAAGAATTCGTTTAAAGATAGATCAAGACATACAAAGCTGTGATATGACAGGCATTATGCCACAACAAAGCGTTTCTCAATTTTGGGCTAAAAACTATGGCCATAACTACAGTGGTAGTTGGTGCCATCCTTTCACTCACTATCGTCGAGATCTTAAAAAGCCTGAGAAAGAAGACTTATCCACTAAGGCACAACCAGGTGGAGTAATGTATAAACAATGGCAATCTCTTGTCTTGGCGCATGAAGACGGTAAAGAAGGAAGCATACCGGCTCAAGTTGTGATGGCATTTGAAGATAGAGCCTATTACTTTCTACAAAACGAAACCAGTTATCCCAAGTTATGGTCTTTTGGCTACGATATGGACAATATGAAAGCGCGTTGTTGGTACAGTAAAGAAATGCCTTTATTTGCCAAAAACCCCGATTCAAGAGCTATTTTTTTAGATGCTTGTAAAAGTTTAATTGAAGCCGTAGATGCAAGTGTTAGAGAGTGTCGTTATAAAATCAAAGCTGCCTTAAGTTCACGTCCTAAAGATCTAAAAGGTGATTTATCTCATATTGATTTAGCTTTTTACCAACAAACCGAAACCGCATTTTTTGACTTACTCGGTCAAGTTGCTCAATCGGGTTGTTTATCCGATCAAATGAAAAGTACATGGCATAGAACATTAGAAGCAAAATCGTTTACATTATTTGATCAATTTGCATTAACTTCAATTGAAGAAAGTCACTTACAACGACGTATCGAACAACGCAAGCGTTTATCGCTATTTTTCCATCCTAATAGTAAAACTTTCAAAAATTTTCTCACCAACAAGGAACATAAGGTATGACCGAAGAGAACACTCCCTATGAAATGATATGGTGGCAACAATTGCATTTAGACCATGCAACGCTCAAGCAAAAAAAATTAAAACCGCATCCAACTTCTTATAAGGCACAATTAAAACGTTGCAGAACACCTGATGAAGTGGTTGCGACTGAGGCATTTCGTACTTTGTGGCTAAGATTGCCTAAAGACAAAACAAAGTACCCTCATTCTGCTTATGCTTGGGCAGCGATTGCTGGCGTCATGGCGCATGTGAAAAAAGACAAAAAATCCACAGAAAAGATAAAGTGCTTTGCTAGTAGCCTAGGTGAACATGATGGTGACAAACCTATCGTTAGCCCCCTGCGCTTCAAGCAGTTGAGCCAATCCAGAAGTGTAGAAGCTTTTTATAGTCGTATGATCCGCACTGTCCATTTAATCAAAGGCGAAACCTTTGTAAAAAGCCTGATGCAAGATATGAACAAATGGTTTGATGAATTCCACTTTGATCAGCATAAGCCTGTAAGCGAAAGGCTTGCCGTGCGCTGGGCCATGGATTATTACGATCAATTTCCTCTTACAAAATAACACTCACTCTCTTTAAAGGATCCATATATTATGAGCAAATTTATTCAACTTCATCTGTTAACCTCTTACGCACCTTCTAACCTAAACCGAGATGATTTAGGTCGACCCAAGACAGCGATGATGGGCGGCACAGAGCGCTTACGCATCAGTTCACAAAGTTTAAAGCGTAATTGGCGTATATCTGATGTGTTTCAAGAAACACTACAAGATAATCTGGGCCTGCGCACTAAGCGTTATAGTAAAGAAAAAATCTACCAGAGGTTCATCGACAGCAGTATTTCTCAAGCCGATGCTGCAAAGTGGTCAGAAGCGATTGCTAGCCAACTAGGAAAAGTAAAAAACAAAAAAGAAGAAGATAAAGACTATATGGAACTTGAACAACTGGTGCATTTAAGTCCACAAGAATGCAGTACTATCGACAACCTGGTTTCTACGCTCATTACAGAAAACCGAGAGCCTAGCAAAGATGAACTCACTATTTTAAGCAATAAGAATAAAGCCATCGACATCGCTTTATTCGGTCGTATGCTGGCTTCTTCACCTAAGTATAATATCGAAGCCGCTTGCCAAGTCGCCCATGCTATCAGTATTCATCCTATTACTGTTGAAGATGACTATTTTACGGCGGTCGATGATTTAAATGACGGCGAACAAGATGCCGGCGCTTCGCACATCGGTGAGTCAAGCTATGCTTCAGCTGTATTTTATAGCTACATTTGCATTGATAAAGAACTGCTCGTTAAAAACTTAGATGACGATCTAGAATTAGCGAACCAAACGATTGCAGCCTTAACGAAAGCCGCAACCACTGTATCTCCACGAGGCAAACAGAACTCTTTTGCAGCACGCACCTACGCATCTTATGTCATGGTTGAAAAAGGCGATGAGCAACCACGCTCTTTATCTTCTGCATTTTTGAAATCGATTCGTAGCGATGATTATTTACAAGCAGGTATCGACGCCTTAAAAAATATGCGTACAAACTTTGCAAAAGTCTATGGCTCAAAAGATTATACCCCTTATGAGCTGAGTGTCATAAAAGGTGAAGGAAGCTTTAATGAGCTGGTTCAATTTGCAGCAGACTAAGTGAGGCTTTGCATGAACTTTTTAGTATTTCAACTTTATGGAGCCATGGCCAGTTGGGGCGAAGCAGCGGTAGGCGGTGATCGATTAACGTCTTTGCATCCATCTCGGTCGGCTATTTTAGGGTTACTCGGTGCAGCTTTAGGGATTCGGCGTGATGAAACATCGCGCCTCAATGCACTGCATCAAAGTGTAAAAATAGGTATAAAACAGTACGATGCAGGTACTTTATTAAGAGACTTCCATACATCTCAAGTACCTTCAGAAAAAAAGAATGTAGAGCATTCAACACGTCAAGAAGAACTGAAACAAGACAAGCTCAACACGATTTTATCAAGCAGAGATTATCGCAGTGATGGACTGTGGGTCATTGCCATTTGGCTTGAGAGCGCAACTGAGTTCACTTTAGAGCAAATTCAAACTGCACTGCATAAGCCTAAGTTTGTGCTTTCTTTAGGGCGCAAAAGCTGTCCTCTTGGATTACCTTTGTTAGCACAGATTGTAAAAGACGTTGATTTAAGAACAGCTTTAGATACCTCTTTTATGAGTAGCGCACCAGAAGTACCCACAAAAGAAGCTTGGCGCGATCCCTTGAATGCCATCCATAAAAAATATCAAGCCCATGATGTCACGTATTTTTGGGAAGGACATATCCATATATTCGATGCGTCTCAACAAGCCGATCAAATACAAACCTATGACAAATGGGATGAGCCTTTAAATAGGGTAAGATGGCAATTTGGTCACCGCTTAGAGCATCAGCTTTCTGTATCGTTAGAGGAGTGTCGCTAATGTATTTATCTCGTATTCGATACCGCGATTTACATGCTGCAAGTCAGGCCATTCACTCCGCCTTGCAAGATGAAAAAAAAGGTGTAAGAACACATGATTACCGCAGTCATCAACTGTTGTGGCAGCTCTTTTCAGAGCAAGAGCTGCGCAGCTTTTTATTTGTCGAGCAACCCAGCAAAGGTTTACAAAGTATTAAGGGCATGCCTGAATATTTGGTCTTATCACAACATAAACCACAACAGATCGATTGGTGTCATGTGCAAACGAAACCCTTTAACCCTAAGTTATTCGAAGGCCAACGTTTAGCTTTTCAACTCCGAGCTAACCCAACCATCACAACAACGGTTAAAGACGATCAAAAAGGTATTTGGATAAAAAAGCGGCACGATGTCATCATGCATGCTAAAAAACAATACCAAGAAAACGTTGAAGTGACACAACAAGAATATGTTGAGCAAGCTGCTTGTTCATGGCTCAAGCAAGAGCAACGTATGGCCAGCGGCGGCTATAAAATAGACAGCTTGCATGTGATTGCGACGCAACAACATAAACTGCTTCAGTACAGAAGCAAAAATAGTATTTATTTTTCAAGTGTCGATTACGAAGGTACTTTGCAGGTCACCAATCCAGATTTATTCTTGAAACAAATCAATCAAGGCATTGGTAAAAGTCGTAGTATGGGTTGTGGTTTATGGTTAATACGACCTTGTCCTATGTAAGCTGACCAGCAATTTTTCTCCATAAATGGAGTTCAGCCGTGGTTTATCTCGATGCTCATAAGATAAATCACGGCTCTATGTGTTCTTTAACAATTTATTTTAAATTTCTCCCACAAGTACGTGACAATACGTGATAAACAGGAGGTCCATGTGTCATTTGTTCCCATAAAATCTAAACTGAAACTTAAACCTATTCCTATGAAAGAGCGCCATTCGATAACCTTTATCGGCATGAGCCGCATTGATGTCAAAGATGGAGCTTTTGTTGCCATCAATGATTATGATGATACGCAAGAAGAACGCCTGCATATTCCTATAGGATCTTTTTCTTGTATCATGCTTGAACCAGGTACGCGAATTTCTCATGCAGCGGTAGCTCTAGCTGCTAAAACGGGCACCTTGCTGATTTGGGTAGGTCAAGACGGTGTAAGAACCTACTCTGCTGGGCAGCCTGGAGGAGCTCGCTCTGATAGATTGCTTTATCAGGCCAAGCTTGCTTTAGATCCAGAGCTCAGACTGAAAGTAGTACGTAAGATGTTCGAAATGCGTTTCGGCGAGCAAGCACCACAAAGAAGAAGTGTCGAACAGCTACGAGGATTAGAAGGTATACGTGTTAAAAAAATTTATGCTCAGTTCGCAGCAAAATACAATGTATCATGGAATGGTCGTGAATATGATCATACCGATTGGGGAGCAGCTGATCCGATCAATCGTTGTATCAGTGCTGCAACAGCATGTGTCTACGGTATTACTGAAGCTGCTATTTTGGCAGCAGGCTATGCTCCTGCAATTGGTTTTTTGCATACAGGAAAGCCATTAAGTTTTGTGTATGACATTGCAGATATGATTAAGTTTGAAACTGTAGTACCTCTTGCATTCAAAGTCTGCGCTCAATCTCCACTCAACTATGAATCTGAAATCCGAAAACAGGCAAGAGAAGTATTTAGATCACGTAAAACTTTAAAGAACTTAATTCCTATGATCGAAGAAATTTTAGATGCAGGAGGTATTGAGCCACCTAAGCCTTATGAGGATGCTCAACCTCCTGCATTACCAGAGCCTATTGCAATTGGTGATACAGGACATAGGGTGAGATAATTATGTCAATGTGTGTCGTGGTAACTGAAGCTGTACCAGATCGCCTACGTGGAAGACTTGGCGTTTGGCTTATTGAAATTAGAGCTGGTGTGTATGTAGGTAGTGTTGGTGCCAAAGTAAGAGAAATGATTTGGCAACATATATCTGAATTAGCTGAAGAAGGGAATGTTATTATGTCATGGGCAACCAATACGGAGTCTGGATTTGATTTTGTGACCTATGGAAAAAATAGGCGCATGCCTGTTGATTTAGACGGTTTACGTTTAGTGCAGTACATATCAGATCGCTAATGTAACGCAGAGAAAAGAGGAACTTATGTTCCAAATTAAAATACGCTACATTGACGGTAGAATTTTAGACCTTGATTTTTATTTTAAAGATCAATAATATAATTTAAGAGTGTTCCCCGTAAGCACGGGGATAAACCGATAAGTCGTACTTTATGGAACTTATGACCAACGTGTTCCCCGTAAGCACGGGGATAAACCGTTTTAATCGCAAAAAACATTGATGATCCGAAAGTGTTCCCCGTAAGCACGGGGATAAACCGCCATTTGTGTTGAAGGCCACGGCTTGATCCATGTGTTCCCCGTAAGCACGGGGATAAACCGTAATTGCTGAAACCTTAGGAACGGGAACAAATGTGTTCCCCGTAAGCACGGGGATAAACCGATATATAAACCAGCTACGAAGCCAGTAACATGGTGTTCCCCGTAAGCACGGGGATAAACCGGAGTTGATATGTTAGTTTTTTATAGTGCCAAGGTGTTCCCCGTAAGCACGGGGATAAACCGCGTATTGTATGGTCTAACAACTCGATTCGCTAAGTGTTCCCCGTAAGCACGGGGATAAACCGTGGCCTGTGGTATCATCGGCGTGCAATCTTTGGTGTTCCCCGTAAGCACGGGGATAAACCGTTGCTGAGGATTTGGGTACAGTTGCAGCAAGTGTGTTCCCCGTAAGCACGGGGATAAACCGCTTGATGATGAAGCTTTAATCGATCTTTTTTAGTGTTCCCCGTAAGCACGGGGATAAACCGCAACTTAAGCATGATTCAGCTACGCATGACGGCGTGTTCCCCGTAAGCACGGGGATAAACCGATATAATCAGATGCACCATCAACAAGATGCAACGTGTTCCCCGTAAGCACGGGGATAAACCGCTTGGCTTGTGCGCTTCTGGTCTGGTCGTATTGTGTTCCCCGTAAGCACGGGGATAAACCGCAAAAAAAATGATCGTGTATTCAACTTTGAAAGTGTTCCCCGTAAGCACGGGGATAAACCGGTGAGAGAGGCAAAAAAATCTCATGAAAATAAGTGTTCCCCGTAAGCACGGGGATAAACCGGGTTAAACTCTTGAAAAATAGTTATAATCTTAGTGTTCCCCGTAAGCACGGGGATAAACCGATCTTGCTTCATTGTATCAGATGTCCGAACACGTGTTCCCCGTAAGCACGGGGATAAACCGAGATAACAGCGAGCTTGCACCGCGAATAGGTGGTGTTCCCCGTAAGCACGGGGATAAACCGTAGAATATTCTGGATATGAGTGAACTTATCTTGTGTTCCCCGTAAGCACGGGGATAAACCGATCTTATCGCTTTATCTCTATATATCGAGATGGTGTTCCCCGTAAGCACGGGGATAAACCGCCCGTGAATTGACAGGCAACTCTATTGATTACGTGTTCCCCGTAAGCACGGGGATAAACCGTAGATGTCTTTGTTTAAGCTCTGTTGTTTTCGTTCGCTGCTTTGCAGCTTACTCCCGTAAGCACGGGGATAAACCGAGTGTTGCAAGCACTCTTTTTCTTTTTTACCAGTGTTCCCCGTAAGCACGGGGATAAACCGTAGATGTCTTTGTTTAAGCTCTGTTGTTTTCGTTCGCTGCGTTGCAGCTTACTCCCGTAAGCACGGGGATAAACCGTAGATGTTTTTGTTTAAGCTCTGCTGTTTTCGTTCGCTGCTTTGCAGCTTACTCCCGTAAGCATCGAATAAACTTTTTTAGATTCTGCTAATGAGCATTCTTAAAAAAACCCACCTGATCGTTATAATTGTACTGTGTATCGTTTTCAACTAACCAAAGTTTTTTATACTTCGCTTGAGGATATTTTTTAATGAACATCTTGTCTTGTGTATCAGAGAGAGTGCAAAGTTGGTTTGCATCTTTGCGTGTAACACGTACCGTACTTAAAGGAATAGAAAACAGAACATCGCCTTGCCAAGGCTCATAAGATTCTTTATGTTTTTTTATCAACACCACTTCATCCGTTTCGACTTCTATGAAACGACTACCTACTTCTAATGTATCATCCATCCAACGGCCACTTTCTGGTATATACCCCTTTTCCCAGCTTAATTTAATTAAATCAGCATGATGTTCACGACGACGTATCTCGCTTTGCTGTAAAGCAGCATCATCTTGTAAAGATTCTGGAATCATCTCTTGTGCCGTAGATGAATACACAGATTCAATTAAAGTTCGCGCCTCATTTGGTATATGAATCTGATTTAATTCACGTAATACTTTCATCGTGAGCCATAGTTTTGCTGAACCATAAATACAAGCACTTCCATAAAAGTCTTGAGTTAACCAATTTGGTTCAGGCTCATCTTGCCACCTAGGTGCATGAACTAAAAGCACAGGCGCTTGACGTGATTCTTTGAGCGCAAGCTGGCCTTTTATATCACGTGTATGCCGATGCAAACGACCTGCTCGCTGAATTAAATCATCCACTGGACACAAGTCAGAAATCATGACGTCAGCGTCTGCATCTAAACTTTCTTGAAAGACCTGAGTTGTAATCACAACAAAACCTCGGCGCTGAATCTCTGTTGATTGCTTACCTAAATGGTTTAATACTTTTTGCTCTATTTTTTGTCTGTCTGCCAAAATGAATCGAGCATGAAAGAGATGGCAATCAACTTGTTCTTGAAGTATCTGATATGCCTGCATAGCATCTTTAATGGTATTTCTGACCCACACTACAGATTGTCCTTGATGCGCTTGTTCAATACAGGTTTCAATACATAAATCAAAGGAATGTAAAAAATGAACTTGAACTTGCTTTGTAGATCTATCTGAAGGATGAATAGGCTGGCTCAAAACTTGATTTGCACTCACGTAGCTCGCCAAAGGAAATGCTGTTTGCTCAGGTATGACTCTATCAAGAGCTAATCCGCTTTGAAAAGATTGAAGCAGCTTCGTGCGTTGTTCATTAGCCAATGTTGCGGTCAGTAAAATCACACTACCCCCTTGTCGCACATGCAGCTGAATCAAGTCATAAATTAATTCAAGCATGTAAGCATCGGCAGCATGAATTTCATCAAATATAATCACTTTTCTGTGCAAACCTATCATACGCAAAACTTGATAGCGCATGGGTATGACCGACATTAAAGCCTGATCGACTGTACCCACACCTAAAGGTGCTAATAAAGCTTTACGATTCGAATCTGCAAACCATGCATGACAACTCGCAGAGGTCGAAAGATCTTGCCTATGATAACTATCATTCTGAGCTTTGCTTAAAGATTTTTGGAATGTTCCGTCCATCTTTTTTGAGCTGTGCGCAAGAACTAGACTTGGCTGCTGATCAGGGTACATTTTGGCATAATGATCACATACTCGCTGATACATAGCGTTTGATGTAGCCATAGTGGGTAGACCAAAATAAAAACCGTCGGCTTGATCAGATTCCATTAAGCGATGAGCCAAAGTCAATGCAGCTTCTGTCTTTCCTGATCCAGTTGTATCTTCCAAAATAAAGAGCTGCGGTCCTTCATCTAAAACAAGATCTTGTGCCCAAGATTGAAGTGGTGATGGATTAAAGCCAAATTGCTTTTGGAACCCCTGAAAAGGTGCTACTTCAAATCTTTGGAACAACTGGGTTTCAGCTATCGCATTTTGTGCTTGTTGACAAGCAATAGTCCAGTAGTCAGTGAGAGGCATCAATGAACTGTTATAAGAAAAATAATCTACATTAGAGCCCAACCAATCTGCAATAACTCCAATACCAGCAAAATGCCAACTCACCTGCTTCAATCTTGCAAGCATTTCATCATCAAGCCAGTGTATAGGTAATTTGCATGGCATAAACGTAAGGCACGAATGCATAAAATCAAGTGCATGCTGAAAATTATCAGTATGACTGAATTGATTCAGTTTTCGCAAATCCTTTCTATGAATACTCACAGGTTGACCATGGTGACCAAAAAAGCAGCCAAAAAGCAAACTCAAAAATTTATCTCCTTGCCTGCGATCAGCAGAATAAGCTTGCCTTAGCTCGAATGTATCTAAAAAAGAAGATTGAGTGATAAAGTGATTTAAGAAAGAATGACCCAAACGATCATGACGACCTACACTGCCATCATAGGCAAATTTAGCACAAAGGTTTAAGTCTTTATACGGCTGAAATGTAGTGAGATTTTGAAATGCATCCGAAAACTTACCCAAATCATGCATAGTCATTAAAAATGTAAATATCTGACATAGCTCTTCAGGCTCTACTTGCAGAAATTCAGACAAATCTTGGCATAAAGGTTTATCTGGAGCCATAAGCATTGACGCAACCGCAGCAACATCTAACGCATGATAAGCTAATAAATGATGCTGATGTGTTGTTTGATCACACTTTCCCCAATAAGCATAAAAAGAAATAGGATAGGTAGAATAGTCCATAAAAAAAGAGTTTATCCATCAGTAATAGGCACTTTAATTTTACCTTCTTTGATCTAATCTGCCTATAAGAGAATAAAAATACGTTATTACTTCCCATCTATGCTTCTACATATAGATAAACCATGAATGAAAAAACCTACACGATTTTTAGTAAAACACTAAAATAGTGTGTTGTATCATAAATACTGCATTTTTGGCTTTAAAAGCGCCACATTAATTGCATAGAATATAAGTGAATTATAAATGGTTTCTTTGCGTCATATAACTTTAATGGTTCACATCATCAATTAATAATTAATATAACCAATAAACCTAAAAATTGGTTACGTAATAAATTATCTACTAAAAATAGATTTGCCATATTCAATATAAAATTGAATCACTTAAAACTAATGATGGTATCTTTATCAAAATTCTTTTTTAAACAGTCAAAATGAAAACAAACCACTATAAAACCCTATAAAAGGGTATTTTCTCCATTTTAAATGCTTCTCTTTTATTGCTCTATTATAAATGCTTCTTCAAATAAATAAGACGCATTATTGCGTATAATCGAATCGCTTCGATTGAGGTATACCTTTTTTGGAGTGGTGGATATGTGTAGTGTCATTCAGGTCTTGGTTTCATTTGCGGGAAGAAGCTCATTCAAATGCACTATATTAATACCCTCAAACTTAAATCAATCTACTTTTCTTGGGTGTTTTGTTTTGCATTTTTTTCCAGATTATTGAAGCGGCTGTCTAATTGTTATTATTGTTTACTTTTATCTTCTAAGTACACATGAAATATAAAATTATTTTTTGTATTTCTATTCTGCGTAGTTTTTTTAATTTTTTTTAAAAAAAATAGAATAACTCTTTCTAATATTGTTTTTTTTATTTAATATTAATAGCCATAATTTTAACGAGAAAAAACATGTTTAATAAAAATAAATTACTATGTGGAATCATTTTAGCCATTCCAGCTTTTCATTCATTAGCACAATATGTACCAAATACAGATATAACACGAATAGGCAATGAATATAACGCAATAACAGGCAGACTTGATTATAGTTCAGGTGAAGTTATAAGTAGTCTGAATGAAGATATGGTTGATATCATAGCTCTTGGTTCTGGGATTAACCAAAAAAGTTTATCATTTTCGTTAGGTTCTCGATTTAATGCGGGAGCTCATATTCATCATGAGTATATTATTACTTTGTTAGATGAATCTGGATCCCCTACATCTAATACTTTCACTACATATAACAACAGATTTAAAATAATTTTTAATGATGGTGTTCAAAAAGATTTGTCTACTATCTTACTTGAAAATAATGTAATAAATGGAACTTTGGGTGTTGATGTATTTGAAAATACAGACGGATACAAGAGTTTGCCTCGTGATCCCAATGGCAGAATTTTTTCTGAATCTATCGGTGGTACATACTACGGTAAAGGCGGTAATGATGAATACCGATATTTAACAGGTAAGAACAGAATACATTTTGAACGAGGTGATGGTCAAGATACTATATTCCCTGAATATAAATCTAAGATAGAAGTCATTTTTAACTCAGATATTTCAAAAGAGCAGGTTAATATTGAAGAGTTCGATGAAAACTATTTTATTCTGAATATTCTAAATAATAATGGTGTGAAAACTGAAGATAGTATAAAAATCAAAAAAACAAAATCTTCTAAATCTATAGGTTTTGACTTTGATGACATACTTTTTCTTTTCCATGATTCACCATCTTTGTCACTGAAAGAACTTGTTTTACGAGATGTCATTCGTAGTTCCACACAAGGGAACTATTCCGATAACACCCTAAGAGGTACAAGATTTAACAATGCCCTTTTTGGAGCCGAAGGAAATGATAATCTAGTTGGACTAAGTGGTAATGATTTTCTGATCGGTGGTCAAGGTGATGACAGATTATATGGCGGTCTTGATAAAGACGTATATGTCTATGGCAAAGGTGACGGAAGTGACAGGATTCAAGATAATGTTCAAACAGAAAATCACCTTAATCTGAGAGAAGGAGTTTCTGTAGAAGATGTTCTTGTTTATAAATTAGAGAACAATGATGCAGTTATACACCTTCTTGATAATCAAGGTAATCTAACAGAAGATAAAATCATTATTAAGGATTCTTTAACTAGTACAAAGAATCAAAAAAAATCTATCATTAGTAAATTGATTTTTGATAAATATCGACAAGTGGGTGAGTCATCACAATATAAACGTTATTCATATAATGCAAATGCTAAGAGTTATTTGGATTATCATTTTAATAATGGTTTAGTGTATCCAAAAGAAAATTATAATAATCGTGGTTATTTATTTGATACATCAAGTATTGATATATTAAATGCTGAGCAAAAATACTCTAAAGATTTGCCGGAGGGTGCTCATTGTATTTCAACCCTACATATGGGAGAAAGTCAATTACCATGGAGTAGAAGATATGCCCTCGATTATGCTGAGAGTTGGACTCATGCTTGGGACATGTCAAATTTTTGCATGCAACAACATCATCATGAACTATCCCTGCCGGGAAAGCTTGAAGGAACCTTTGAAGATGAAACCCTTGTAGGATCTAATGGCTCGGATAAAATTTATGGGAAAAATGGTGATGATATCCTTGTTGGTGGGAAAGGAAATGATCATTTATACGGTGGTAATGGCTACGATAAGTATAAATATAACTTAGGTGATGGTGTAGATACCATACATGACAGTCAAGCAAATATTCAATTCGAAGATGGATTATCACTTAATGATTTAGATTTTGAATTTTATGATTCAGAAGTGGTTATCACCATCAAAAATACAGAAGAGCCTGGTCAAATCATTTATCAACCAGGTAGCAACGACTCTAATGGTCTTGGTTTTAGCTTTGAAAATTCAAACAAGAGTTATTCCTTCTCTCCACAAAGAGTAAACTTTGGAGTAGCGCAGACGCTCAAGTCTTTCGAGCTTCCGAATGGTAAAAATATTTATTTGAACGTCTGGTTTTAGAGGAGGTATGACTTAATGCAGAAACAGGTTTAATTTGATTTCCGCATTATTGCCTTTTGCGGCTTTCGCAAAAGGCATCTGCCCATCTCTGGATTAAATGAAACAATTAAAACAACGTTATTATTTGTGAAAATTTTCCGAGACACCCATCATATGATTTAAAAAAAATTCCTAGACAGCCACTCCATTACCTAATTGTATTATTGTTACTAGGTATTCTCTACTAAGGTCGATGTCATAATATTGGATGACTTTGTCTGTAATAAAGAAGATGTGTTGATAGCTTCTGTTTCACCTGAATCAAAACTACTCACAGCTTGCTCACATATTCGTAGACACCCACCCGATGGTTTAATAAAAAGGTTTTATCCATCAAACTTAAATCAATCTTTTTTGAATGGCTGTCTTGTTTTATTATTTTTGGCAACCAGAGAAATTTCTTTCCATGTTTCAGGGTTGATCGGCTCATCATCAATTTGTAAATGGGTATTGAGTTGAATGGGTTTGGGTAAAGTTTGTTCCGCTTGCGAAAAGCAGAATAAGAAAATAAAGAAAAAAGAAAGGTAAACAGACCCTAATTTTTTAATGCATGATACATAAAATATTCTCGTGATATAGTAAAAAAATTCTTGCTTTAACAGCAAGGTGTTTAATTTAACAGGGGATAAAATGAAAGGCGATACCGCATCAAGTTGATTGATGAACAAAAGAACTTAAATTGAATTCAGCAACTCAAAAAATCATCTTAAGAAAATAAGTCAGCACAAATGAATAAAAGGAAAAGTGAAATACTTGAGAATAAAGCTTAGAGAGAATGAATACAAAAAAGGCGCTTGATGCTGATTTGCTTTATTATTGCTTAGAAACTCTTGCCTAGCCTGATAACTCAATGGAGTATGGAACTGATTTTCTTGGTTTGGTACAACCATAGGTTTCGATAAATCATCATCTCAATTTCCATACCCTATGATAAATCTAGAGCTTATATTTTATCTTAAATATCTATTCCATAAGCACCGATTCTAGATATGTATGCATTAACTTTAAAAAAATAACTTTGTATATAAATAACCCCTTTGTATATAAATAAACCCTTAGTTATTTTGTGATCTCATTTTTTTAAATAATGTGATACATTAAAGTCTCATCATTAATTTAAGGGCTATAAAATGCTAAAAAAAACATACATCGCATGCCTTACTCTTTTCACTTTAAGCGCACAAGCTCAACCCGACATCTTAAGCTGTGACAACTATAAAGAGAAAATTTTAAGTCAATCTTTAGCTTCTATTGATGGAGGTGAAATAGATTGCTCTGCCGACAGAGCTCAATCTCATATCAGCTATATATCCACTCTTTCATTAGCGCAACCCGAACAAAGCAAAGCACTATCCAATACAAAAAATTTTTTTAACACGAGTGAGAAATTAATCTTATCTCATGAACAATATCCACAACAATATCTCATCGATAGATTTTTACCTGAAGTTAGAGTGCAAAATAGACTGAACTATTTTAAAAATTCAAACTCTTACATGTATCGGCATACAAAACAGTATTACGGCAATTGGCAAACCAACATTGATATTTATCTTCCGCAACTGCCAGGCATGAGCCTCGCAGAAAATTTAGATTTATTAGACGGCAATGAGTGTAGTATTAATGAAGTCTATAATCCATTTAGCAATCCCTTGTTTGGCTTAAGAGATTGGGAAGCAATACACAATGAGACATCACCTATTAAGGCTTGGTATATAGGCAGTTGTTCTCAATCTAGCGGTAAGCTCATCGTACAAAATACTGAGCAAAGCTCATCTACATCGATGCTATTTGAGTTACCACATATCAACCATGATTTTGCAAATATCTCAGAAGAGATAGGTGATTTTTCAATCTACCGTAAATTTTGTGGTATGACTGATGACGGTAGAACTATTCTATTACAAAACATTGATGACACAAATATTTATATATCTGAATCGACAGATTTGGATGAATCGGGTTCTCTATATACTATTTTTCAACATCAATTTTCCGTGTTGAGAAATAATAAAATATACCACCTTCCCCTTCAAAAGCTGGTACAGCAAGAAATAGGAAGCTGGGCGAATGCTGTGCTTTCTGCCGATGGCTCTCATATCGCTGTCGCTCATACTAAAAGTGTGAAGCTTTTTACCTATAACGAGGCATCCGATGACTACGTTTTAACGGGTCTTTATACACAACAGGATTCAGGCCGATTTTCACCTTCTTCATTAGAGATGTCTGAAGATGGTTTAACCCTTTATGTCGACCTGAATCATCAAACACATAAAATTGAGTTTTCAGCAAAAAAATAAATACTTAATAATATAGATATTTTTTCAGGCCAATTGCCTCTAAAAAAACCACCGCGAAAGGTGTGATGGTTTCTTTTTGAAGAGATTACACCTTTCGCACTCATATTTTACGGAATGAGCCTTTGTATTCATAAGCTTTTTCAAAACACAGTTGCGATAAATAATAAATGAGCAATTCATAGACACCCATCCGATGTTTTAATAAAAAGGTTTTATCCATCAAACATAAATCAGTCTACTTTTCGTGGATGTCTTGTTTTATCTTTGGTCCAATCTATTTAGACAACAATAGAGAGTTGTTATTCCAGTGGCTGAACAGGCAGCCAAAGGAAAACAAATTGAAGCAAGCATGTTGGTTTGCTCCATCGAGCGATTTATTCGGTTCAAGCTTAGGCTTAACTCAGTTTTGTAATGATGCCAATAAGGCTTTAGAGCTTAATGGCAGTATGTTGAACCTGCTTTTTAGTGCTCCTGACTATACGTCCCAAAAAGAACTAAAAGACCGTTTTAAAGTTCGTACTAAAAATATCCGTTACTTTTCAGGAAGAGCTTCACTGGAAGCTCTCGAAGCATTCGTCATACCCGGCGAACATGGTTGGGCAATGGTTCAATATCATACAAGAGTTAATCCTGAGTTAGGCCTTGGTGTTTTAACTATCCCCATAGGGTTTGTGACGTACGATCCAGAGAGGGTTAATCATATTTGGAATACACTCACTGAACGAATTAGTGGAGGAGTAAAGGATTTATTGAGTAACAAGGTTGATCTTTTAGAGTTAAATCAATTGTTTAGTTATAACTCAGATGAATTATTAGTCAGCTAATTTAATTTATATTGTGTTTTTCCCCTGTTATTCAGGGGAGATTACCGATCGATGTCGGACATTTTTTTCTAGAAAAATGGTAAAATAAAGAAAGACTAGTTAATGAATAAATCAATTAAGGTAAATGTTTCATGAGTATACGAAAAGAACAAGTGACCTCAGTTATGAACCTTGATCCAGAACTTAGGTATCAGCATACAATTAAAGAAATTGTGGCTTATGAATCTGTATGGATTTTGACGAGTACATTAGATCAGACGTGGGCTTATATGTCTACAGACAAGCAAGAAGTTCTTTCATTGGCTATATGGCCTCATGCTGAATATGCGGAAACTTGTATCAAGGATAAGTTTGCTTCTTACGAATCAACAGAAATCCCTCTAGATAGGTTTATGAAAGAAATACTTCCTCTGATACGAGATGATGGGGATGAATTCTGTGTGTGTATGAATGACACGTACACTGCACAACTTTGCGATGCAACATATTTATCAAATGACCTTAAATCCGAAATAAATTCAATCTTAGCAAGCTATGATGAAAATCAAGACGACTATTTTGTAATTGATAAAGAATAAATTTTTCACTCAAAAAATCATACTCAAAATAAATAAAAAATTCACATTTGTTCTCGACAGCTAAGATTAATCATTAAATTTAGTTTAAAACCCATGAGTATTATAAAATTCATGGGCTTTATTTTATATAACGAGGTACCTATGATAGATTCAATTTTATTTCCATTCTTGCAGTTTCAACAGAGCTTATTAGAGCAAAATCATGATTTCTTTGCATACGTTTTTTTTTGGCTCCTTTCAAGTGCTTTAGAGTTTACAGGATATACACTTATACACTGTACTTTTGCATATATTATTCGATTAAGCAGAAAAGTATTTAGCCCCATAGCATTATTAAAAATATACTCTTTTTCAGTTAAATCAATGGTAATACTCATAGGCGTACTCACCACATATTTTTTGCTTACATATTGTGTGGGACATTATTTATTTCTCCATAAATTTGTAACTAGACCTGATGGAGTTAGTTTTCTGTGGGGTTTTTTAGTAGTATTTATGTATATTGTAATACTTTATAAATATAACAAACTTATTCTAACGCATATTTATTCTCCTATAGCACCTCCTAATACAGCAGATAAAGAGTACTTTATCAACCACCTGTATCAAAACCCTAAACTTAACGCTCCTGAAAGGGCTTATCTGATGCAGTTTTATGGAATAGATGAAGCAGATTATCCCAGACTAATTGCTTTGCAAGAGAAGCATCAATCTGAGACGGATTAGAGCAGGTATTTTGATATAAGTCTTGAATAATTTTTAGCTTTGTCTGACTTCAAATATAAATAAGATGCCTGATATGCTCATTTAATATCAAAAAACTATGATTGCTCAAATAAAGCCACCTTCGGGTGGTTTTTATTTTACTTTTATTTGAACAATGAAGAATACTCCTAGACAGCCACTCAATTAACTATCAAAGCTATAACTAAAAACTATCGAAATCCATCGAATTTAGGCATCAAAAAAATGTTAATACGCATGGGTTTTCCATTAGAAGGCTTCATCAAGAAGCCCCCATGTTTAAATTTTTAAGTTTTAACGTTGAGTAGGTAGAGGATGATAAGGTGATTTATAAACTTCTAGTTTACGAGTTGTCGCATCATCTAGTTCTAGATCCACAGCAAAAACAGCCTGTGAATTATAATGCCTGAGTTCTCGCAAAGACTCTGAAGTCTTTTTTAAATGTTTAATCTCTGGTGTGTTAGGGGTTCCAATCATTTGATCAAAATAAACATGTTCTATTTCAGCTTTATCGACAACAATTTGCATATTACGCTCGACTTTTCTCATTGCCTTACGCATTTTACGAGCATGTTTTGGATCTTTTGATTTAACCAGATCGATAAGACCAGGACCTTCGATTAAAGTGCCATCTATACGTTCATAATCTCCTGTATAGAATGTTTTCATACCCATTACATTGTTAAAATATGACCAATGCGTATTATCTGAAAAACAATCGTGTTCTTCTTCAGGATGATTAAACTCTACTGCACTATTAATTCTCATTGTTGAAAGTTCTAAGGTCGAGAATTCGCTTAAACCATGAAACATCTT
Organism: Shewanellaceae bacterium UBA2521; assembly: GCA_002341165.1. Classification (GTDB taxonomy): domain Bacteria; phylum Pseudomonadota; class Gammaproteobacteria; order Enterobacterales; family Shewanellaceae; genus UBA2521. Next base: position 11,054 of record DDNL01000030.1, on the reverse strand, counting down.
ATATACGACCTTTTGAGAATCCATCTTTTGGAATTTCTGTGCGTAGCTACCTTCTATGTTTGGATCCCAGTAATCCGTCATTTCTTTTAAGTCTTGGACCAAGAGATGAGTCACTATTTGTAAGAAATTACGGCGATTATCACAGTGTTTATGTGTACAAGATTTACCGTAAGCATAATCGGTATAAGGACGTTCACCCGCACCTTCTTCTATACCGTGTAGGTCTTGACCCCAAAGCAAAAACTCAATTGCATGATAACCCGTCGTAACATTTGGAAAGGAACCAGACGTATGGAGCATGCGTATAACATCTGGGCTGATGTTTTTTAGATCATATTTTTTTCCTAACCAGCGTATTTTATTCTTAGCAACTAAGTTAAACAATGCCGCAGGTGTAGCTTGATAATACTTATCTGGATTAACATAATCGATAAAACCTTGGTCTATAGGCCAAGTATTGACTTTACCTTGCCAGTTATCGACAAAATCATTTGCAAACCTGAACACTTCTGTTTTCTGATAAGGTATACGAGATGTAATCCATGCTTCTTTAGCGGCATCTAAAGTGCTCTGAGTTGGGTTTTTGATGAGCTCATCAATTGCAGTTTGCAAGCTTTTTGCAGCTAAATATGAGTCTTGGTACATCACATGTCCTAATTGAACATAATGTTCAGCAACTTGGTCAAAAGTTACATTTTTGTGAGCATGAGTAAAAAACGAGCTGGAGAGTAAGATTGGTAGTATAATTTTTTTTATCTTCATCTGAAAATTCCTTATTTAATTTTTAAATAAATACTATGGATAATTAATTTATATTTTAATCGAAAAGGATGGTAAATTTTTATACAAAACATGATTATGGATTTTATTTTTAATTATGGAGCATATATAAATCATTACTACTGATACCACCTTTAAACAACATTAACATAATTCTTTTATTTTTATTTACATCTTTTACTTGTTAAAATTATTTTACTTATTGATTACGAATAATTGCTCAGAGAATATAAATTAAATTCAGCTCTCAATATTGGGTTATTCAAAAATAATTGATTGAGTCATCACCATAGGCAAGAATGTTGCTATCGGCTAAAAAATGAAAACCTTACATATTCGTTAGTGGCTGAGCAGGAATTAAATGCATCAATAAAAAACAAGACATATATGGACGCTGCCTATTTGTCAAACAAACTTATCCTAAGCCAAGATTTTTAACCTTGGTTTTTTTATACTTTTTTGTGTTTCACACAATAAATAAGGCTTTAATCCTGTTTTAAAGCAGATGTACTGACATATATTCGAGTTTAACAAGCAT
>DDNL01000030.1:1082-9427 GCA_002341165.1 Shewanellaceae bacterium UBA2521 | reverse complement strand
CATATATTCGAGTTTAACAAGCATGCTTGTTCTCTTAATCTCAACTCCGAGATCCAACAGCAAAATCATACAAAAATCCAGTGCCCCCACTGGAGGGTGAAAAGCAAACTCTCTACTATTGGTTTGTTCCAATTGCTTAAGCTCAATACGAATATAATCTAGATATTTTTGATTTGTTCTTCTGTATAACGCTTTTTCATAATGAGCTCTCTTTTGAGATAGATTAACCTGAAATCTCATTTATGTCCTGGGTTTATTTGCGGGAAGAAGGTCAACACCCACACAAGGATAAAGACCTGAGGTTTAATTTATCCAACTTTTTCTACTGAGCATAAGTTGGGTGTCCTTTATTTATTTTTTATATCTTTTATCCTGTCTTCAATTGAGTTACTTTTTGATTGATTTTTCAAACTCGAAACGTTAGTATCGTAAGTTAATAATTATAACGATAATCAATATCATTTAGATGTTAGGTTTTTATGAAATCCATATTTAAATCTATATGTGTTTTTATGCCATTTATTTCACTTCATGTTATGGCGAGTTCACCTGAACAAGTGAGCGAACTTGCACATCAGTGGATACAAGCAAAAAAACAAGTATCAGACTTACGCTTATCTTGGCAAGAAGAAAAGCAGAAATTACAACAACAACAACAACTCTACAAGGTAGAAAAAAAAGCTTTAAAAGAACAATTAAAACTGACACATCAAGATGCAACCGATGTAGATAAGCAAAAACATAAACTTTTATCTCAGCAACAGGATTTAGAAGTGCAAGCTCAAGTATGGGAACAAGAGTCTTCGGCTTTTTCAGAAAAGTTGCTGTATATTTGGGATCGTTTACCTGTACCTCTACAACGTCAGCTAGAGCATGAAAAAAAGCAAATAGTGCATCGAAAATCCTCTTTAAGTGAGCGGTATCGCTCTATGTTGACCGTAATTAAACAATTACATCAATTTCAGAAGATCATCAGTCTAACAGATCATAAAATTCAGATCGGCTCCCAATCTTATGTTGTTGAAGCTCTTTATACTGGGATACATCAAGCATGGTTTATCACACCTGATCATCAGAAAGTAGGTTATGGTGTAGCAACTGAGCAGGGATGGATATGGCGTTTTACGCCACAATATAAAGCCGATATTCAGAAAGCTTTTGCCATGTTTAAACAGCAGCATGAAGTAGATCTTGTTGGTTTACCTATCATCACACAAGTCAAAGAGGAGAGTGATGATGAGATTTCACTTTAGAATATCTAAGCTTTTACTTTTAGGATGCTTATGTATGTGTTCTGCTTTCGGTTGGGGGAAAAATATCGATCAAGTTGAGCATAAAATCTATAAAGAGATGAAAAAGTCTTTAGAAGACTATCAAAAAACGACGCGCTCTATCGAGAGTGAGCGTAAACCTTTAATTGCAAGTTTTAATAAATTAGAACAGAGTGTTATCCAATTACGACAAAAATTATCTGAAAAACAACGTCTGGAAGAGGCGCGTCAATTAAGCCTTCAAGTATTAGAACAACAACTTAAAACTTGGAAAGAACAAGAACAGTATATACATCATTTGCTGACTGAATTTAAAAGTGATGTATCTGTTCATTTTATTGCTCAACCTCAATCACTGGTCAGTGCGTTAGATGCTTTCGCAAAACAGCTTGAGCCACAATGGAAAGAGGGTGTTAAAGTGATTCACCCAACGGGTGAGGTGGTTGAGGGTAAAGGTCTCGATATTGGGCCTTTGCATTGGTTCTTGCATCCAAGCTATGCGGGTCTAGTTCTACAAGAGCAAGGTAAGATTGGCCGTTTAACCACTTTGTTTGATGCTGAGCAGGCTCAGCAATTATCTATGCATCAGCAAGGAATGACGACCAATCTTCCTTTGGATGTCACGATGAAATATGCGAAAAAGCAGCAACAACAACACAGTGTGCTAGAGCATTTACAGCAAGGTGGCTTTTGGATTATCCCTATTTTATGTTTAGGCTTTTTCTCTTTATGCATCACTCTTTTTAAATTAACAGAGTTATTACGTAGACCTAAAACACAATCAGATATACTTGTTCAATTTATGGATAAGCGCATCGACAGGAAACAAGCTGAACATCAGCTTACCTCTCACCAAAAAGAGCTGCTAGATATAGCGATCAGATATCAAGATCAATCAAAGGAGCAACGTGAAGATCTTCTCCATCAAAAGTTACTCATCATCAAAGCTGCATTAGAGCGTTATTTACCTTTTATGACCGCTACCGCTGCGGTTGCGCCTTTACTTGGCTTATTGGGAACAGTTACAGGTATCATGAAGACCTTTAGCATGATGTCTATTTTCGGAGCTGGTGATGAAAATATACTTTCAGGTGGTATTTCACAGGCTTTGATTACAACAGAGGTTGGCTTAGTTGTTGCCATTCCTGTGATGATGCTACACGCATATCTTCATCAAAGTATACGTCGCTATTTAAGTTCTCTGGAAGCCGATTGCATTGTTTTGAATCAAATTAATTTGGGTACACATTTTGATATGAAAGCAGTTTAATTAAGGAGTGATCTCATATGGATAAGTTGTATCAAATACTTAATGAAGGAGGTCCTGTTGCATGGTTGTTAATTTTTCATGCTTGGGCTATTTCTCTACAAATATTAATGCTTATCTTGGTAAGTGCTTCTGAAACGTATGTAAAAATGAAAGAGCGTATCCAGCAAATCAGAGTGTGGATTGCTTGCGCGCCTCTATTAGGATTACTGGGTACGGTATTAGGCATGCAAACCATTTTTTCAGGATTAACGCAAACAAACGGAAAAGATGAACTGAGCAAAGGTATTGCAGAGGCATTTTTGACCACAGAAATGGGGTTGATGATCGCCGCACCTGCGCTGCTCATATTAATCAGTATTGAACATTATATGTGTTCACAACATAAAGCAAGGTAGTTAATTTATGGCGAGAAGAGCTTTATTTCAAGAACAAGAGCAGAGTTTTCATATCGACATTTCCCCTTTGCTTGATGTGGTTTTTATTCTTCTGATTTTCTTTATTGTCACGGCTGTTTTTGTTGAAGAGTCGGGTTTAGAGATCAATCGACCAGAAGCTATGTCTGCTGAACAGTTGAGTAAGAAAAGTATTTTTATTGCTGTGCAAGACGCAAAAAATATTTGGTACGGTGGTGCGCGAATTGGTGTTGCGGGTATTAAGCCAACATTACATCAAATCCTTTCTCAGCGTGACTTACCTGTAATCATACAAGCAGACAAGTCTGTGCCTACTGAATTACTGATCCAAGTTTTGGATTTGACTAAATCTGCCGGTGCAAAGCAAGTTCATGTTGCGACAAGAGGTGGCCAAACATGAATTACAAAATATCAAGGCTGCAAGCTTATGGGATGAGCTTTATTCCCGTAGCCATTATGTTATTTGCACTGCATATGATGCATAATTATGAATCACCGACTCAGAAATTAACGCTGAGTGAAGTGTCTTCCGTGCATTTGCCTCCACCTCCACCCCCTATACAGCATACAGAGTCACTCGTTATTCAACCACAGATGCAACTCAGTATGCAGCCGAGTACAGTCGCTCTCAAACCACAGCCTATAGATATGAACCGCCCTGATTTGATCACTGATTTGGATTTAAGCTCTCATATTGTGATGCAGAAACAAGAAGCTCTGCATCATGAATCGATTCAGAAAATTGAACTTTATCATGTAGGTGAACTGGATCAATCACCTACACTGGTTAATCAAATTTCTCATCTATCGCTACCTCATAGCCTTACTCGTCTTGGTATAAACGATGTTGAATTGATTATCGAAGTAGAAGTTGATAAGCAAGGGAGCCTGCAGCTCAGGAGTGTAAAAAAAATGGATTATCCTCAGCTGAGGCCGTTAATTCATCGCATTATAAGACAAGCTAAATTTACCCCGCCAACACGTCAAGGTCAGCCAGTTCGTGCTATTTATGAATGGCCATTAAGGATTTCATCATGAAACGTATACTTCTATTTTTAGCCTTATCGATTCATTTTTTTGCTCAAGCAGAAATCTCGATACATATGCCCTCTTTAGAGCTAGATATACCAACAAACACAAAAGTTTTATGGGAGCGAGAGGTCAAATTCTCAAAGCAAGAAATACCTTTGATTGAAGACGTGAACTTAATGATTTCACAGCAAAAATATCAAGACATGTGGGTATACCTTCAAGAGAAGCAGATTGCAGAACCCTCCGCGGCATGGTTACATCTTAGAGCACAGGCTGCTTTAATGCTAGAGAAGAATAATGCTGCAGAAAACTTATTGAAACAAGCACTTAAGCTTGCTCCACACTTTGTACGAGCACACCAGACATTAGCTTTAATTTGTTTGAGGCAAGAGCACTATGCTCAAGCACAAAAGCACCTGATCACAGCGATCGAACAAGGCGCAAATCAGGCCAGAACTTATGGTCTTTTAGGCTATCTTTACCAAAAGCAAGCACAGCATGCTCAAGCTATTTCTGCTTATCAGCAAGCTTATATGCTTGAACCTACCCAAGATAAATGGGCCAAAGGCCTATTGCAAAGTTATTTAGCGATAAGTGCTTACGATCAAGCACTAGCATTGTTACCCCCTTTACTTGAAGCGCATCCTAATGACGTACATTTATGGAAAACCAAGTCATTTTTATCCTTAAAAATGAATAAACCTGAACAAGCCCTTGCGAGCTTAAATATTGCTTACCAACTTCAGCCACAGCAAGAAATCGCTTGGCAACTTGCACAGCTTTATTTTCAACAATCTTATTATCAACAGGCAACACAATATTTCTTGCTTTCAGCAAAAAATACATTGCCTCATTTTAAGCGCTATATGCAAACTGTCTCTTATTTGATTGAAGTTAGACAGCATAAGCATGCTCAAAGCATGTTACAGATCGCCATAAAAAAACAGCAACAGCTCTCTGTATTAGAGCAAGCGGAGCTTACTTATCTTCGAGGTAAGTATGCTTACTCCAAAAAGAAGGTAAGTCAGGCACGTCAGTTTTTTAAACAAGCTCTTCATCTATCTCCTTTACATGCTGAATCTATGTATGATCTGGCTAAAATATATATAGATCAGAAAAAATATAACCAAGCTGATACACTTTTGATACGCGCTGAGCACATACCCCGTATGATGATACATGCATTGAGTCAACGTGTTTATCTTGCAATGCTACAGCATCAATATCCCAAAGCATTAGATTTACTTAAAAAATGGGAGAAAAAAGATCCTGATAACAAAAATATTAAACTCAGAATTCAAAACATACAAAGGATTGAATACAATAGAACGGCTTAGCCGCTATATTGCGTACTTTGAATCAGTTTAAGAGGCATCTTTTTATTTAGGTGATGTTGTATATAGGATTTATACGAGTAGAGCATTTAGGTTATGTATCATCACTTGATCGAGGCTTTGTTCAAAGTGCACTTAAATCGTGCACTTTGGAAACAGATATGAAAGATAAAAAACATCATTAAAAATGATATTGATAAGTGAGGGTATATGTGCGACCAGTACCATGATATGGTTGACGTCCATACCACATTTCTGCTCTTTGGCCCCAGATGGTTGCGTAGTCTCTGTCTAGTAGGTTTTGAATCCCTAAATTAAGATTGCCATAATCCATCTCAATACGCAAAGAGCTATCTAATGTAGTGTAAGAGTTCAATGTATGCGACTTGCCTTCGTCATCAACTCCTTTGATGGATTGAACAGTTTGGCTTTGTAAGCGCCATTGGTAAGTTGCATGACTCCAATCCACCCAAGCTTGTACAGAGGGAGCACCCGCATAACCTATATTTGGTAATGTGTTATCGTATTCACCGCGATCAACTCGTGTTCTCAAATAATTACCAGAGAGACCTGTTGACCATGCATGATTGAGTTGATAGCGTACCATGGCTTCAATACCATAAACTTTCTGTTTGTGATTGAATATTTCAAGGGGTTTTCTCCCTGCCTTGGTTGAAAATACAGCTTCTTTATCTTGCTGACTGTAATAAGCTGTCGTTTTTATTTGTAAATTTTTACCGTTATAAGCGTATCCTAGTTCAAATGCATGGGTTTTGATCGGTTGAAGCGCAGCTTTTTGCGCTTGACCTAGCTGAGTTCTAACCTGCTTCGCTGCGTCAGGCAACTGCATATTTTGTGAAAAATTGAGCCAACTCTGGTGCTTAGTATGAGGTTTGAAGCGTAATCCTAGGTTAAATAGGTGTGCATGGTTCTTCACATCATAGGCATCATCGGTGGCAAATTTATCTATTTCATGCGTGATATGTTCAAAGCGATATCCTCCAGATACAGACCACTGCGGCATCAGAATATAGTTTATCTGAGTATAACCTGCTAGGGTTTGCGCTGTTATATCGGGATATTTTTGTACATCAGTGAGGTTTCTATGTTCTAAGTATCTTGATGCTTTTAAAATATCTTGATCATATCGGTACGCATGGCCTTTGAAAGCTTCATGGTTAAGCTCTACACCATAAGAGGCTTCAAGACTTTTATACTGCGTAGTCAGATTCAAGTTCGCTCCTGTACGTGAATAATCAAAGTAAGAGCTTGTACCATGGTAGGGTTGGCTGATATGTTTTTCTTCAGAGTAATTGACTTTCGCTAGCAACTTATGGCCAAGAATACTCTTGTGCAGATAGCTACCTTGGGCGTGAATGTGCCTTGCTTCTTGTGGTTTTTCGATGGAAAAGCCTGACGCATAACCAGATGGTGCTCTTTGTCCATTTGCTGATATATCAAGTGTTTCACCATAATCTAGACCATCATCTTTGACATCATAATAATGAGCCATTATATCAAAGGATTGTTTTTTATCTAATTTTAATTCTGAAGTCAATAATGCATCTAGCTCTCTAGACTCTTGTTGATCGCCTTGGATGCGAGGTGGAATTTTGTGTCCATTACCATCGTAGTAAGAACCAAAGTGTGCATAGAGTGCAGATAATCTCGTTAATGATGTTTTATCACCGTAACTGAGAGATTGCCCTACACGTGTGACTAAGTCATGATGGCCTTTGATACCCGATGAAGTTTGACTATAAAACTCACCATGAATTTGCCTATCTCTATCGCTTCCTTTTTTGGTTATGATGTTAATGAGCCCACTTGTTCCTCCTCCTCCATAAACTGCGGTAGCTCCAGACAACACTTCAACACGCTCGATATTAAATGGGTCAATGGAATCTAAACTACGGGATAAAGTCTTGGTTTTATGATTGAGCATGATACCGTCGATCATGATGACTGCTGCTCTACCTCGCATCGTTTGGCCTGTCTCTGTACGTGTACCTGATCCTACATCGAGTCCAGGGACTTCATAGCTTAAAGCTTCGTTTAAATTTTTACCTAATTTGATTTGTCTGAGGATAGCATCGCGTGTTACAACTGTTTGTGAGTGATTCGATAGATTAAATTCGTGTTTTAGTGGTTTATTTTGAACAGCATATACCGACTGCATAAACATGGCATTGAGACACAATGCTAGTATTTTTTTCTTATGATCAAGCATAAACTAAATATCCATTTCAGTAGTGAAAATAAGGGGTTGATGATGAAAATTTTTATTAAAAATGAAATTAAAAACTAACATAAAGAGGATCAATAAAACACAAAAATAAACTTTTTAATCTAATGAAAACAAAAATAAAACATTTAGATTTTTAAATCTTTATTGAATTTGCACAGATATAATCAAAATGAGGAGTCATCCTTTTTTGTTTTTGAAAAAAATGTAATTGTGCAAAATATATCTTCATGCTGCTTGATAACTGTTATAATTTTTTCCTCTGCATATATTCTTTTCATAACACAATCTCATTTAAGATGGGTCAACATATAAATATAATCTCATTGATTTTTTATTATTATTTTTTTATTTTGTTGATATTATTTTTTTTGTATGTTAAAAATAATGCGTTGTTTATTTTTATTTAGATAAACATTAGTTTATATTTTGTTTTTTTTTTAAAAGGATTGTAGTTTATGAAATTTAAAAAATTGATTTTACCTATGCTTTTGTCTCTACCTAGTGTGAGCTTTGCACAGGTCACTAATCAAATGGTTATAGATAACTATATTCATACAGCACACGCGATGTATGAAGACTCATATATCACAGCTAAAGAGCTTCAAGAGAAGATTCAAACATTTATTAAAAACCCATCTCCTGAAACGTTACAGAAAGCTAAAAATGCATGGATTAAAGCCCGCGTTCCCTATCAACAAACAGAAATCTTACGCTTTGCTAATCCTATTGTCGATGAATGGGAAGGAAAAGTGAATGCATGGCCTTTAGATGAAGGTT
>DDNL01000030.1:490-770 GCA_002341165.1 Shewanellaceae bacterium UBA2521 | reverse complement strand
ATGCATGGCCTTTAGATGAAGGTTTCATAGATTATGTTGATACGAGTTCATATGTGGCTGAGACGGATGCGGGCTTAAAAAACTTAATTTCTGAAAATGAAATTTTGTATAATGGTGAGCTCATGGATCTAAATCAGGTAACCGCGGAAACAATAGAAAAATTACATGAATATAATGACTCAGAGTCTAATGTAACAACAGGCTATCATGCTATTGAATTTTTACTCTGGGGACAGGATCTACATGGTAATGCTTCAGGTGCGGGTGAACGTCCTTATAC
>DDNL01000030.1:0-184 GCA_002341165.1 Shewanellaceae bacterium UBA2521 | reverse complement strand
AGGTGCGGGTGAACGTCCTTATACAGATTATGCTTATGGCGAATCCTGTACGCATGGCCACTGTGATCATCGACGTAATTATTTAAAAGTTGTAACCGATTTACTCGTACATGATTTAAATTGGATGGCTAACCAATGGGATCCATCGGCTCAAGATAACTATGCAGATGAGCTTAAACACATG
>DDNL01000042.1 GCA_002341165.1 Shewanellaceae bacterium UBA2521 | reverse complement strand
CAGGTCACATTCGAATTTAAACAAACAAACTGACCTGATTGAAAATTAGTGTAAACAAAACCACATTCAAACACGCCCATACAGGCCAAATTAGAAGATAACCACTCAACTAAGTGGTCAGAAGTTCGCTTTACATCTTTATGGTGAACATTGCTTAAAACTTGGTACATCCTTAAAACTCCTTATCCATTGGGTTTATGCCTGTTCAGCATTTCATTTAAATTAATTTAACTTTTTACTTACACAAAACATAACCCTTTTATTAAACAAGATTGATGAAAAAGCAGCACAACGATAAATAAAGGTTGAGATGTTGCGCTGCTGGGAAGTAGAACACATACTTATATGTATGTTGCTACGCATGTGCTTTATTACGCTAACATACATTTTAAGCAACTTCAACATATCACTTGTATGATACGCATGTATTCAGATAAAAAGGTTGAGAAGAATGCAAAGAAAAAGGCAATTAAGAAATTCTGTATCATTACAGATCACAAAAGACTACCACCGCAAATTAGAAATGGCGGTTATGCAACTATCAACTGATGTTGGTGAGCGTGTGCCGATGACACACCTTATGTACGAACTTATAGATAACCATCTTGAGCAAGCAGTTAAATCATTAAAAAACAAATATTAAACAAGAAAAATGAAGCTGAAACATCAACGAGCGTACATGAATTTATTTTCATAGCATTTTCCCTTGATACTCTGAAAAATTAGTTGAAATTAAACATTATTTTCCTCGATTTTTATGATTTATTTTTCATATTCAGGTAACATTTCCCAAAACTTTTTAGGGCAAAAATTAACATGGCTAAAAAACCAACATCAAAAAAGAAAGAAAAATCTTTTGAAGAAACACTCTGGGATACAGCTAATAAGCTGCGTGGTAGTGTTGAATCCTCTGAATACAAGCACATTGTACTTAGTCTTATTTTCCTTAAATTTATTAGTGATACCTTTGAAACCCATAAGAAAAAGCTCATCGATGCAGGTCAAGAAAAGTATGTTGATTTAGTCCAAGCTTATGCAAAGGATAATGTTTTTTACCTTCCAGAAGAAGCACGTTGGAGCTTTATCAAACACTATGCAAAGCAAGAAGATATTGCTATCAAGATTGATACCGCTCTCAGTACGATAGAGAAAACCAACAAAGCCTTAAAAGGCGCATTACCTGATAACTATTTCTCTCGCCTAGGTTTAGATGTCAGTAAGCTATCATCATTAATCGATGAAATTAATAATATTAATACTTTAGCAAACCCGCATGAAGATGTTGTCGGCAGAGTTTATGAGTATTTTTTGTCTAAATTTGCCATTGCAGAAGGTAAAGGTAAAGGGGAGTTCTATACACCTAAAAGTATTGTTAATTTGATCGCTGAATTAATTGAACCTTATAAAGGCAAAATCTATGATCCGTGCTGTGGTTCTGGTGGTATGTTTATCCAGTCCATGAAGTTTATTGAAAACCATAAAGGTAATAAAAAAGACATTTCCATATATGGCCAAGAGTACACAGGCACAACGTATAAGCTTGCAAAAATGAACCTTGCTATTCGTGGCCTTTCTGCCAACCTTGGTGTTGCTGCTAAAGATACGTTTGCTCATGATCAGCATCCGACATTAAAAGCCGACTTTATTATGGCAAACCCTCCATTTAATCAGAAAGATTGGCGAGCAGAAACTGAGCTCAACGATGATCACCGATGGAGCGGTTATACAACACCACCGAAAAGCAATGCCAACTATGGTTGGATTTTACATATGGTTTCTAAATTATCAGAAAATGGTGTTGCAGGTTTTATTCTTTCAAACGGTGCTTTATCTGGAGATGACACAGAGCAAGAAATTCGCCAAAAGCTCATCGAGAATAACCTTATTGAAGCCATCATTATTTTACCCCAAAACATGTTTTATGCTACGAATATTAGTGTCACACTTTGGATCATCAATAAAAATAAAAAATCACGCTTTGTCTCGTATGAAGATTGTGATAGAAACTATCGAAATCGTGAAGAAGAAATCTTATTTATGGATCTACGTCAGCGTGGTGAACCCTTTGAAAAGAAATTTGTTCAATTTTCTAAGCAGGATATACAAGAAATTGCCCACACCTTTCATACTTGGCAGCAAGTCAAAGCAGATGATCAGTATCAAAATATTGCAGAGTATTGTTACTCGGCAACAAAAGATGAAATTGCGTCGAAAGACTTTTCTCTTGTTCCAAGCAAATACATAGAATTTGTAAACCGTGATGAAAATATTAACTTCGATCAAAAAATGCATGAGCTAAAGCAAGATTTTAGCGAACTTCTAATTCAAGAAAAAAAATCTAAAGATCAACTCCTTCATATTTTTAAAGAGTTAGGTTATGACATCAAACTATAAAAAAATAGGTAACTATATAAGACTAGTCGATGTAAGAAATAGAAATCTTGATGTTCATAACTTATTAGGCTTATCGATTGACAAAGTATTTATTCCATCAGTAGCAAATACTATAGGGACGAATATGGCTAATTACAAAATCATTAAAAAAGGGCAGTTTGCTTGTAGTCTCATGCAAGTTAGGCGTGATAAAAAAATACCCGTTGCGTTACAAAAAGATTTTGATGAAGCAATCATTTCGCAAGCATATCCAGTATTTGAAGTTATAGACCCTAAGTTATTAGATCCAGAATATTTAATGATGTGGATGTCTCGTTCTGAATTTGATCGACAATCATGTTTTCATGCTGTCGGTGGAGTTCGAGGTAGCTTAGAGTGGAATGATTTCTGTGATATGACGCTACCCATCCCTTCAATTGAAAAACAACGTGAAATTGTGCGTGAATACAATGTAGTCAATGATCGCATTGCATTGAATGAGAAGTTAACTCAAAAGTTAGAAGAAACTGCTCAAGCTATTTACAAGCAATGGTTTGTAGATTTTGAATTTCCCATATCTAAAGAGTACGCTGACTCGATTGGAAAACCCGAATTAGAAGGCAAGCCTTATAAATCTTCAGGTGGTGGGATGGGATATAGCAAGCAGTTAGAAAAAGATATACCAAAAATGTGGGAAGCAATACCAATACAAAGCTTCACAAAGCAAATGCAGAGCGGTGGTACACCACAGAGGGATAATAAAGAGTATTGGAATTCCAATGATGTTCCTTGGATAAAAACAGGTGAAGTAGCTAATTGTGTCATAATAAAATCTGAAGAATATATATCGCAAAGAGGTTTAAGCGAAAGCTCTGCTAAGATCTACCCTGTAGATACTGTTCTCATTGCAATGTATGGTGATGGCAAAACAAAAGGTCAAGTGGGTTATTTACGTATTGAATCGGCTTCGAATCAAGCATGCTGTGCTATGCAGTGTAATAATCCTTATGATGCCTCTTTTTTATTTTACTATTTAAGATTTAATTACAGAAATATAATTCGTAGTGCAATCGGTGGTGCTCAAGAAAATCTCAGTAAAAAATTAATTCAAAACCTCTGTATTCTCAATGTTGAAAAGAAGCTCATTAATAAATTACCATTTTTAAATTTTATTGATTGTAGTGAAATTTATGCCAAGGAAAATGTACACCTTGAATCTTTACGAAGTACAATTTTACAGAAAATCTCTCAAAACTAGCTTATGAAATTCATAGAAGAAAGATTAGAACAAGCCATTATAGAGCTGTTAACAAAGCAAGGATTTTCGCATACACGTGGTGAATCTATTCAGCGTGCACCTGAAGATGTATTGATTAAATCTGATTTGCGTGCTTATTTGGCTCAACGTTATCAAGCGGAAAAAATTACAGCCCAAGAAATAGAGCAAATTATTCATAAACTTGAGTATCTCCCTGCTTCGGATCTTTATGAGTCGAATAAAACCATTATGAAGTTTATTGCTGATGGTTTTTTATTAAAGCGTGAAGATGCGCAGCAAAAAGACCTTTATATTCAGCTTATCGATTATGACACGGTTGTAGCTGAGTTGAATAGTACTGAGCAAGAACTACTTCAAGTAGCGGAATCCAAAGTAGAATACTTGCCTAAGCGAGATTTAAACAGGTACCGTATCGTTAATCAAATGGAGGTTCAAGGATACGAATTGCGTATTCCTGATGGGATTCTTTATATCAATGGCTTACCTTTAGTTGTCTTTGAATTTAAAAGTGCCATACGTGAAGATGCAACCATCTATGATGCATTTAAGCAACTGACCATAAGGTATGATCGAGATATTCCTGAACTGTTTAAGTACAATGCTTTTTGTGTGATCAGTGATGGCGTGAATAATAAAATGGGTTCTTACTTTGCACCTTATGAGTTTTATTATGCTTGGCGTAAAATTACAGGCGAAGAAAAATTAAGTAAAGACGGTATCGATTCACTTTTTACTATGGTTAATGGGCTGTTTCACAAAGAACGTTTAGCTCATGTGATACGTCATTTCATTTATCTGCCTGATACCTCGAGCGACCAGACAAAAATTGTATGTCGCTATCCTCAATATTATGCAGCCATGAAGCTGTTTTTGAATATTAAAAAGCATATGAAGTGTTTGGATGATCAAGGACAACTTATTTACGATCCTATTCGTGATGGTAAAGGCGGTACTTACTTTGGCTCAACTGGCTGCGGTAAAAGCTATACAATGCTGTTTTTATCTCGTTTATTGATGAAAGATAAAGAACTAGGTAGCCCAACCATTATTCTTATTACCGATCGCACAGATCTGAATGATCAGCTTTCTGGTCAATTTACCAATGCGAAAAAATATGTGGGCGATGAAAACATTATCAGTGTAGAAAGTCGAGCTGAGTTACGAGCACAACTTAAAGGGCGACAAAGCGGTGGGGTATTTTTGACGACGATTCATAAATTTACAGAAGATCTTCAGTTGCTAACAGAGCGAACGAATGTCATTTGTATTTCAGATGAGGCACATCGCAGTCAAATTAATTTAGATCAGAAGATTACAGTCACAGAAGACGGTGTGAAAAAGACCTATGGATTTGCAAAGTACTTACATGAATCTTTACCTCATGCGACTTATGTAGGATTTACAGGTACGCCGATTGATGCGACTTTAGATGTGTTCGGACCTATTGTTGATAGTTATACCATGGTTGAATCGGTTGCTGACGAAATTACGGTGCGTATTGTTTACGAGGGTAGAGCGGCAAAAGTACTTTTAGATCAGCAACCCCTCAATGAAATTGAAAAGTACTACGAAGCTTGTTTTGATGCTGGAACCAACGAATATCAAATTGATAAAAGCAAACAAGCTATGGCAAAGATGTCTACTATCTTGGGTGATCCAGATCGGATTAAAGCTATAGCAAAAGACTTTGTTAAGCACTATGAAAGCCGTATCTATGAAGGAGCGACTCAAAAAGGCAAAGCTATGTTTGTTTGTAGTAGTCGTGAAATTGCTTATGAATTTTATAAAGAGCTTATTCAAATTCGTCCTCAATGGAATGAAGTCAAAGTCTGTGAAGAAGGTGCGACTTTATCTGAAAATGATAAGAAAAAAGTTTTGCCTATGGAGCGTGTTAAAATGATTATGACACGTCATAAGGACGATGATAAAGAGTTATGGGATAAGCTTGGCAATAAAGCATACCGCAAAAAGCTCGATACTCAGTTTAAGAATGAGAAGTCGAACTTCAAAATTGCGATTGTTGTTGATATGTGGCTCACAGGCTTTGACGTACCTTTTCTTGACACCATTTATATTGATAAGCCTTTACAAAAGCACAGTTTAATTCAGACCATTTCACGAGTAAACCGCACGTTTCAAAGCAAAGAAAAAGGATTGGTTGTTGATTACATTGGTATTAAAAAGAAAATGAATCTGGCACTCTCTCACTATACAGGAGAGCAAATTCAACAATCAGAAGATACAGAAGAGTCTGTTGTTATCGTCAAAGATCATCTTAGCTTGCTGGATGCTTTATTTCATGAGTTCGATTCAAGTTTATATTTCAATGGGACAGCATTAGAACAGCTCAAATGCCTCAATGAATCAGCAGATTATGTATTGAGGTCGAAAAAGTTTGAACAGACATTTATGGATCTGACTAAACGACTTAAATCAGCTTATGACATTTGTGTAGGAAGCAGTGATTTGAATCAAGATCATAAGGATAAAATTCATTACTATTTAGCAGTTCGAACGATTGTCTTCAAAATTACGAAAGGTGATGCGCCTGACGTGGCTCAAATGAATAAAAGGGTTCAAGAGCTGGTTAAAGATGCACTGCTTAGTGATGGTGTTGAAGAAATCTTTAAGTTAGGTGATCAAGGTGGTAGTGAAATAGATATCTTTGATGATGATTACTTAGCCAAGCTAGACGTAGTGAAGCAACCTAATACAAAACTAGTACTACTTCAACAAATGCTAGCTAAAGCGATTGGTGAGTTTAAAAAGACAAATAAAATCCAAGGTATCGATTTTAGTAAAAGGATGAGTGCATTAGTCGAGAAGTACAATGAACGAGATGAGGCTGATGTACTTCGTTCTGAAGTCATTAAAGATTTTTCGGATGAAATCATTAATCTTTATAATGAACTCAGATCAGAAATGACTTCATTTAACGATATGGGTATCGACTTTGAAGAAAAAGCTTTTTACGATATTTTACTTGCTCTTGCTCATAAATACGATTTTACTTATCCTGAAGATAAACTTCTTGAGTTATCCAGAGAAGTAAAAAAAGTAATTGACGATAAAGCAAAATACACAGACTGGAATAAACGAGAAGATATCAGAAGCGAGTTACATTTTGATTTGATCTGTTTGCTGGATGAGTGGGAATATCCACCGATTGATCGTGATGAAGTCTATAAAGAGATTCTTGAGCAAGCTGAGAATTTTAAGAAGAATAGATAAAACTCAAGCACACACGATGCTTTACGTTAAAACTAATAGATCAACCAATTCAAATGCCTATCTTGCTTACACTCTATAAGTTGTATTCATTTGTTGTAATGCATTTTAAAAATGATACCTGAGCAATGACGGCCTTTTTTGATCAGGTGGTATCCTTTCGGAAAGTCTTTTTTCGCAGTCCAGACACCGTTACTTTTTTGAATGATGTTTTGTAAAGGACGCTCAATAACGACTCTACGAAAGTTAGAAAACAATTTATAGTTATCTCGCTGGGTGCCGAGCATTTCAGCGAGTTCATCTATGGAGCATTGAAATTCTCTTTTATTTTTGAAGCGAGAGATCAGATCTAAGATTCTTTTCTCGTAACCACCATTGAGTTTAAGTAAAATCTTTAAATCAATCTCTCCAAAACCTTTTGAATAATCAAGCATCATGAGTGCTGTAGATTGGCTGACTTCTAAGGTCAACACACCGCAGCGGTATTTGATGTTAGAGAACAGCACAATCTTTTCAAACTCTTGCATGTCTGGGTTTTTCAGGAAAATAGGCTTATTGATCAGAGAGTCTGTCACTTCATCTAAGGTATGATAAAGGGCCGAAGGCGTAACATGGAACAGTTGGGATAGTTCTTGCGTAGTAAAGCTAAAAGCGGTCTTTATGGTCTCTTTGGTCACATTTTTTTGATGCTTGAAAAAATACTGATCAGAAGAAAGTTTAATTTTTTTAACCGCCAAAGTGAGCAAGTCCTGTTCTCTAGCTGTTAAGCGCATTTTAGAAGTAATAAATGAATGCGGTTTTTTAACGGTTTCTTCCATAACAAAGGGATTCCTATCTTGATATGTGTACTTAAATTCACTTTTTATTATCTTAATTAGGGTATTAAGCCTCAATCATATAAACCTAGTGATCCACCGATAATGTAAAGTATGAAAAAGTTATAAAGAAAAGAGTGTAGAATCGGTGACTTACTAAGTTATATGTACTCGTTTAATAAGTCAAGTACACATAAGATATACACAAGTAACTTAAGTAGAGTGAATCCAAGTACACATATGACTGAATATAGGTACACATATCACTGAATCTGAGTACACATAAGACTGAATCTAAGTACACATATAGCTGAATTGAGGTACACATATCAAAAAAATTTTGCTTGCAAAGCATTGAAATAAATTATAAAAAAATAGGTTAACAAAAGCCCTTTACTATCTTTTACCTTTATTACTCTGACTTACCTGTTATAACTGATCTGTGCATATGTGGATAATATAAAAAAACCTTCATCTACTGATGTGAAATGAAGGTTGAATGGTTATCTCTCTCAAAATTATTAAACTCTATATTTTGTATCTGTTGCGTAGACCTAAACCTATGAGGAAGATGAAGAAGAAAGAGATAAGAGCCTGCAAGCCTGAAGCAATATCGAGCGACAGCATATCATTATCACTCATATATTTTTCATGATCACTTACATGTTTATCATTGATATTTTTAATTGCACTTTGCATATCTTGTCGAATGGTATTGCGACCTCCTGCAATAGTAGCTACGACATTACGTATAACAAGTGGCGCTTCATATTGTTCTAATTCCTTATGCGTGGCAAAGACTTGATCATGGTAATCAAAAGCGATGATGTTAAAGAAGATTAAGCATAGAAAAGGTCTTGCGATGCTCATACCATAATTTGAGGTAATTTCCATCATGTAATCTAATAGCGTTGCCATACAGCCAAACTCACCATATCGTTTTGCTTTATGCTCCGCAGCAGTAAAACGCAATGCTAAATCGTGAGATTGGTTTTGATGTGCTAAAGATTTGAGACGGCAGTATTTTGATGCATTGCTTTCTAATTCTGAATCTGAGGCGTAATTGAAATAAAATCTAAAACTGTTTTTCAAGACAAAACCACAAATTAATGTAAAGATAAGTAATGTAATAACTTTACATGTGTAAGCCAACACATGAGTACTGTTTGGTACAGCAAAGGTTGAGGAGGTTGCATAATCTAATAAGAAAGAGCAACAGAAACATAGTAAAACCGATAGAGCTACAAAATCGAAAAAATCCAAAACCCTTTCTTTAATAGATGCTCTAGGTCTGACTTTTGAAAAAATCTTTGTGTAAGTCTTTTTCTTAAAGAATCGGGTCAAGTCGTAAGAAGTAGGTTTGTTTTTGTTTGGGTCTAGTTGATCTAAGCTGGGTACATTAGCGATCTTGGTATCACGTAGATCAATGATATTGTGTAATTTACTTTGTATAGAAGAATCAATAGCTAATATACCATTAAAGTTACAGTATCTAAGGTCAAGAGATTTAACATTTTGATTCGTACCATCTAAAGAAAAGTTGCGCTCAATAGAGGAATAATTCATTTTTAGAGGTAGTAAATTGAAATCACAATCATTAAATATCATATCATATAGGAATATATGCTTAAAATCGACAGGCTTATCAAAACAAATACCTTCGAATTTTACACTCCCCTCATTGCCTACAATACTATGTAAACGCGTAGTTAAAATACCCTGTTGTTCAGGTTTTTCTGTGATAGAGTCTTTTAATATTTTTATTGAACTTTTTTCTAGTCTTAGGTTATCAAGAGACAGTGCACTCTGGGGTTTCTTCTCATCATAACTTATAAAATGATGCAATTTAAAATCTATTCTTTGATTGCAGATATCAAAGTTAGTATAGCGAAAGTTAAGGCTAAATTTAAGATTGATATACGAGTTATTTACATCTACTTTAAATACATCAATTATTGCAGATTCTACAAGTATGTTACAAGAATCAATTTTAGATTCACTTATCTCAAAATGTTTTAAGTCAGATAATTTTAAGTCAATAGACTTCATGTCTACGTTTCTAAAAACAAACGTACATTCGCTTACAGGACCACGTATTTCAAATTTATTCGAAATTAAACATTTATAAAAAAGAATGTTTTCAGAACTATAAACCATATCAAAATTATTTATTCTACAATCACGAAACTCCAAACAGTAGAAGTTTATATAGTCTAATATAATAAATTCTAAGTGGCAGCTATAAAAGTACAATCCAGATTGATATTGATCTCTTTCAGGACCTAGAATTTTCTTTATATTCAATTGACCTTTAAATTCACTATTCTTAATAATTATTCTATCTGTCTGTCTGTGTTCTGACGTAAGACACACATCTTTTGAAAAGATACAATTGTTTTCTATTAAAGTATGTGTATTAGACCCAATTATTAAATACAAATATACATCGACATTTACGTTATCAAGAATTAATTTTTGAGCACTCTCAACATTAAAATTTACCTCATCATTATGCTCTAAATGAGCTTGCTGTTTAAGTTTAATTTCTTTTAGATTTAAATTACTAGGTATTATGTAATCATTAAATAAATTATTATTTTCAGGGGTAAGCGTCATATCATTTAATATAATTTCCTGATTAGGAAGTGCTTCAACAAAGGTATTCCATTTATCTTTATCTTTATAAAGCCAATTGAAAAAATCATATATTGGTCGAGTGCAGTCGATGTTTCCCCATCTTTCCTGCAAAATTTCGGCATCTCGATTTTCTGAACCTTGATTGTACCAATCTTGAAAAAATTGAATTCTTGGTTTTTCTTGATCTTGTGACATCCTGTCTCCTTATGGTTTATGCATTTTTATGCTGTGGTATCAGCTCACACGTATTCTGAAAAAGTGAGGTGAACACTTTTTAGATTGGAGTGGTGGTTTGTGAGCTAAAGAACTTATTTTATTTTTCTCTTAACCACTTAAATATTTAAAGTCGGTTTATATCATGTGCTTCATGATTTACCTTTTTACTTTGGGATTATCCCAATCTCTTAGGTTGTATTTATGTCTTGTGTAGTAGTTGGATACGCGATCCACGAAGTTTTCAAAGTCGGAGTTTTGTTCCATGATGCGGTTCATTGATTGCCAGTCGGCCTCAGTTTTAGCTTGTGCAGGAAATAAGATTTCACTTTCGCAAGGTTTGCTTGGGTTTAACAGCATTACACCAATACCGTGTAGGCTGCTTAAGATGCGTAATTCTTTTTCAACCTCTTGATCATGCACCTCTGTTGCCACCAAATAACCATAATGTGCCCAAGAAGAGTTGCTGACTGCTTGATAAAAAGATTCACGCACATTGCTCATGGTGATGCGTTTTTTGACTTCAAAAGACCACAAACGCACACTTTGACCGCCACCGCTACGTAAACATTCTTTGATGTGTTCGTGCCATGCTTCTGCAATCGGCTCCATTGCAACAATATCGGGATGAAGCCAATGGTTGCCTCCTGCACCTTTATTGTTTTTAGAGGTCTTTTCATCAATGCGCTTACACAGTAAGCCGTGTTCTACGTCAAGGTATTCAATGAGCAAAGGATAAAGCTCATGCTCGTGCTCGTGCTCTGGAATGGGTTTCGCAGTTATAAGCTGATTTTTTGACTTTTTCTCAGTAGTCAGTGGCTGTTCTAACTCTTGTTCATACCAAAAAATACGAGGTCTAGGTTTTGATCTACATCGAATACGCGAGGATTTTTTTAATAAAAAAGGCTTATGACTGCTCACTTCGGCAGCTACTTGGATCACTAAATCTTTATCGGATTCAAAACGCGGATTTAATCGCTTAGCTTGGTAAACAGAAGGATGTGCATCAATAATACCTTGAGCAATTTCTTTAACTTTAAAGGGTTGATCGGGATGTTGCTTTAAAAACTGGAAAATTTGATCGGTTTGACTTAACGGTGACATATCAAGCTTATGCATCAAAATAAAAAGATTTCTGATTATACACATGATATCAATAACAAAAAAAGCCACGCTGTGGCTTTTTAACTCAACTCAATGATCATCACAAAAAATCAAATACTCATATCCATTTCGACTCTCAGTATTTCAAGCTGTTTATCGTAGTCTGATTTGTTCACAGTTTCATAAAGCATTTGTCCGACTTTCTCCGCTTGCTCAATGACCATAGGATCGCTGACATGGGTATAGCGCAGGGTAGAGCGGTAGCGTTTATGACCGAGCATTTTCGACACCATAACTAAAGGGCAGCCTTGCATGACCGCATAGCTGGCGAAGGTGTGG
>DDNL01000046.1:22163-25110 GCA_002341165.1 Shewanellaceae bacterium UBA2521 | reverse complement strand
CATTCTCTGTAGGTTGATTCACTGCTCGAACATTCTCTGTAGGTTGATTCATTTCTGGAACATTCGCTTCAGGTGGTGTTTCATTTCTTGGTTCGCTTTGAGTGATGGGTGGTACCTTTTTATCCTTTTTATTTGGATCATCTTTTTTATGACTACAAGCTGTTATGGATAAGATACCGATTAAAAGCAATGTTTTTTTCATGTTCTGTTTCATATTATCTCCTTATTGGTTGACAATTTTTATTTGATGATACGCATTGGTTTTTTAACCACTGCCCAAGATATTGAACCATTCGATCTGGTAATGCTGAACCTGTCATGGGCATACCTGGAACTTGATAGCCTAACCCATGCTTTTGTTCATATTTTTTGATCATTAGCCTTTCATACAATTGATAGCTGTTTGCGGTGGTCAGCCATTGATGAGTTGAGGCATCATCTCTCATATCAAAGAACTTTCCAGCTCGTCCATCTCCTGCGTGGCAATGCACGCACCCTCCATCACGCCAAAAATGTTTTTCAAAATAATCGGAGGCCTGCTTGTCAACAGGTGTGCTAGGAAGCGCTTCCCAAGATTGTTTGATCGTTTGCACACTTTTGTGCAATTTTTGACTTTGCTCTTTTCTTTTAGATTGAAAAAAAGCATATAAGTTATGGCTATCTTGCTTAGAAATAGAAAACTTAGGCATAACTCTTGGGGTTTTATGAGTGACTTTGCCTTGCACGTAGAGATAAATCCATTGAGCAGAAAATGCACTGAGCCCTACCGCGTTATAACCTGATAAAGTACTGGTTTGATGACAAGCTGTACATATTTGTGAAAAGAGTTTTTTCCCTTGAGGCACCTGACCTTGCTGCTCTTCTCTGAGCTCTTTAGGTAAAGATTTTTTCGCAAAAAAATTAATTTTAGCCAGATCTTGTGCACTGATATTGGGGTAAGCCATCATTTTAGGAGCACGACAGCCTTCTGTATGACAAACTCCAGAAGGTTGTTTTAAAAAACGCAACAAAGAAGCTTGATTAAACCGAAGATGTTTGGAAGCTTCTATAGGGTTTTCTGGTGTATTCAAATAAGGTAAAGGGTGATCTTTCATCTCCATCAGCCTTTTTTTTGAAACGCCCACAGTGATGATGCGATCATCTTTTTTATGATGCTGTACACTTTTTGCAACATCATGAATTTCTTGATGGCAACCAAAACATTGTTCATCGGTCCAGTGTTTCAAACCGCTCGAATAGGTTTTTTGCTCTTTTGTTCGTTCACTGAAGTGACAGCCTTGACACTCTTCTATCGTGTAATGTAGCTCTAAATTTTTCTCAGAAGAAGTCTTGGGTGTACAACCTATAAAAATCAAGCAACCAGAAAGTAAAGTTACCATCTGGATGCTTTGAGTAAGAGATAAGAAAAAACGCATAACTGATCGTTAAATATCAACTTTCAGGTAAAAAAGTGTGCGGGTAGACTCAGGTGGCTTAGCTTCAACTGCATCTTGCGCATGCAAATACCAATATTTTTGTGGCTCATGATGCCCATCTTCTGCGGTACAAGATGGTATCAAATCAAGGTTTTCATAGAACTGCTCATGCAAGTCATACCATAATTTTTTACGTAAACTACGTTTCATTTTTTTAGGGCTTCTATTTAGAGCATGAGCATTTTGAAAATTCTCCATCAGAATGAAGGATTCAATTTTCCAGCCTTTTACTTCACCGTTTGACATGACAGGTGTCAGTGCTTTTTCATCTTTAAGGCGCTGTATTTCATCTTGCACGTCTTTAGGGATGTTGCTTGTTGTGCTGGATACCTCTTGTTCTTGGGGTTTGGCTTTAATATCAATCGTATAATGTGCTTGCATGGGCTTGCCATGTTTGATCACATCAATCAACTTTTGTTGTGTTGCTATATCTGTTGAGAGATATTCGACTTTCATCTTACATGAATAGGGAAAATCATAAGGATTTACAGATATCCAATAGTTTTCCATCGTTTCAAGCACTTCTCTTAATGTTTCAGATACTTGACAGTATTGAGTATCTGCAGGAAAAGGATAACCTAGAGCATCTGTACGTTTGACCTGATAATGTTCTTTAAATGCTCTCATTTTCTGCTCATTATCGGCGTAAGCTTCTGGTAACATCTCAATAACTACTCTTTTTCTTTGAGGTTTTGTGCTGGCTTCAATTGGTGTAGACTGAAACATATAGCTTCTGAAAAAGAAGTGACCCATTTGAAGATATTTTGTCGGCACAAAGACAATATCGCCATCGTCGATGACTCTAGAGTAATCAAGTGGGCTATCATCGGGTTCGGGCATGATCTGTGCACTGAGGCAACCAACAAAGCCTAAAGAGACTCCTAGTATCACTTTTTTTATATATTTCATATTGAAAAAATCCTATTTTTATTTTAAAGCGCTTTGCGAAGCTTACAGTGCTTCACAAAGCGAAAACGATGGAGTGAAAACTTAGTTTTCTATCTCTTTTTAAGGTCTATTTGAACTGTTTCTGTTATGTTGTTGTGGTGTTTGAGAAAGAGATGGAAACTCAGGGACACTAGAGAATGATTGTGCTCTCGTATTGCTCCATTGTTGATTTGAAAACTCATTCTGGTTTCGAGGTTCGTAATTAGGTTGACCATAGCCGCCTTGATTAGGGTTTATATATGGACGAAAGCCGCCTTGATTAGGGTTTATAAATGGACGAAAGCTGCCTTGATTAGGGTTTATATATGGACGAAAGCCGCCTTGATTAGGGTTTATATATGGACGAAAGCTGCCTTGATTAGGGTTTATATATGGACGAAAGCTGCCTTGATTAGGGTTTATAAATGGACCATAGTCGCTTTGATTATGGTTTATATGTGGACGATAGCCGCTTTGATTAGGGTTTATAAATGGACCATAGTCGCTTTGATTATGGTTTATATGTGGACGATAGTTGCTTTGAT
>DDNL01000046.1:0-21766 GCA_002341165.1 Shewanellaceae bacterium UBA2521 | reverse complement strand
CTTTGATTATGGTTTGTATGTGGATCATAGACATCTTGACCATAATCACCTTGAATTTGATATGGGTTGGTCTGAGTGCTGTGACTTTCCTGTATAGGTTGCGATGGAATGGTATTGTTTGCAGTTGATGTATTAGCCTGTTTTAATCTTTCAAGTTCGATCTGCAGACTCAAAGTTGATTGTTGCCTTACGAATTCTTTCGCTTTCTCTTGTGCTTCGAATTCCTGCCTCTTTGCTTCGAAGTCTCGTGCTTCTTTCTGCCTCTTCGCCTCTTTCTCTTTCTCCTCTGCTTCCCATTTTTTTGCTGCGTCCTCCTCTTGCTTTCTTTTTCGGGCTTGTTTGATGATAGCCTGCTCACGTTTCTCTTGCGCTGTTAAATCAGCTTTCGAATAATCAAAGTTACAAGATTCTTCGCCATAGTTCCAACGTACAGGATATTCAAACCCTCCTTTAAGGCAGCTCATATTCAGTAAAGTTTTGACTTCTTTAGTCGCTTCATTACCTGGATTCCATCTTACATCAATCGTAGTGTTAATTTCTTTTTCAGAGTTCTCTTTGTTGTTTCTTTCTGTATAAATTGCGTACCAGCTTTCATCAGGCTTACCCAGTTGTGATACTTGAGTATTTTTATATGTTCTGATTTCTGTAAAAAGTCTCTCTAGCAAAGCTTCTTTTGACTTGTTTAATAAGTCTGTAAATCCAGCATCATGAATATCAAATTTTTTCTCATATGTACGGGTGGCAGGATTAAATACCTCAATGGTCACTTCTTCGTTATCAATCAAATTCGATGTGAAATTTCGAGTTGTTACATCTTTACAGCGACGATCATGTCGAGCCGTAAACTCAGATGTTTGTTCGAAAATACGCTGCCAATCAGCGGTAATACGTGCTTTTCGCGTTGCTCTGTTTGTTTGTACATCCCATTTTATTTCCATTCCAAATAAAGGTCTTGTTCCAACACCATTATTGATACTTGCTTTCAATTTTCCGACAAAATCACTGTCTATAGGTGTTTTTAATGTAAACGCATGCTTGCCTGAAGCAGACACTGCACTTTTCAGGCTACCCATAGCAAAAGACTCAATTAAGTTCACAGGAACAGATGTGTACTCTTGTGTAAGCGTTGCAACTGTATTTTTATCATTACTTTGATTTAAGAAATTT
Organism: Shewanellaceae bacterium UBA2521; assembly: GCA_002341165.1. Classification (GTDB taxonomy): domain Bacteria; phylum Pseudomonadota; class Gammaproteobacteria; order Enterobacterales; family Shewanellaceae; genus UBA2521. The sequence continues at coordinate 20,599 of DDNL01000046.1, read as the reverse complement.
TTCTTACGAAAAATATTACAATTGTTGTATTTTAACAATCGACCATCAACTATATGCTCTTCTGGTTTACAAGTTAGTTCTGCCTCTCCTGTGTCCTCATTTATTTTAATATTCGAACCATCTGTAAAAAGATGTATCGAACCCCCAAGAACCGGAGCTGGTGCAATCTTAATACCTGACTCTGCCGCAATTTGTTGTAACCTGAGTAAATCGTCAGATTTACCACCGGTATCAAAGGCACCATTAATATTCATAAGATATTCATTTGGCTTAATAAATCGTTGCAAACCTGAGTGAGGCTTATGAATTAAAAAGCCAATATCTGGCGAAGAGTTTTGCCCCGAGCCTTTTTCAGAAATATAACCTTTCTTTGCTATATAATAAACCAAATCGGTATAAACACTATCTGTAAAAAGGGTATAATGACTCTGCATAAAAGCTGCATCAACAGGTTTTATATTGGTAAATAGCTGGATCGCTGATGTATCCAAATGGCTCATCGGTACAGACAAAGCTTGGAAAGACAATGCTATTAAACTTGAAAGTAATGTTTTTTTTAATATTTTTTTCATATCAGATCCTTATATTTTTAAATTTTTTGTGAAACGCTGTATCCATAAATGGAAAATTCTTGATATTTTTCACTAGGGCAAGGGTTGTTAGGCGCAGTAGGAGCAAGCCAAAGTCGATTGGTCTCTTTATCGATATAGACAGGATAAAAAGGGGCGATAAGAGATATGTACTTTCCAAGAACCCTTCGCTGGGAAAAATGCTTCAGCATTTTTGCTGAAATATGTCCACATCTTTTTGCCCAGTGCAGTCTACCTAATGCTTCGGTTTTATTGAGGTTTTCATGTGCTCTTGCCTGTTCAAAAAGAGATTTTGATGTATTTAGCTGAACAGTATCGACTTTTTTTTCTGTGTACTTCTTACAATAAGGCGATGAGACCCATGACATAATGGTGTTGTAACCACCTCTGACACATTCAATAGATAAAGGAATTTCATGCTCAACTTTTCTTGAATGCTGGGCTATATTCGAATCATCTCTTGGCTTGTATAGTGATAAATTCACTCTCACGGATGCGATAAAAAGCTTATTCCAACTTTGTCCTACAAAAGGATCGTCTTCAGGTAAAAACTGATTCATGAATCTATCGTAGCCAACCAGTTGGTCATAGATAGGCACAACACTTCCAGGAGCAAGCATTTGAAAACTAAAAAACTTGTCATCGATGGCTTTGGTCTTCATCTCGATATAGGTGTCGGATAAATTTCTTCGACCTTGATCATCAAGGGTATAGCAGACAGGGTAAGTAGACTTATTGTGGCGTATCGTTTCATCACATTGATAAGTGATGTGCTCATAATGCTTGCCTTCCATGTTGACATACCCTTGAATAATTTTGATCGGTGCCAAGTGTAAAGCATACCCAAGGTCCTCCGCTTCTTGCCGCAAGCTTTCTAAATTTTCTTTTGAACCACGTATGTCAAAGGCTCCTTTAAGCCATACATAGCTTTCTCTATTATGGCGAAATACACCTAAATCTAAGTTAGGTTGATTGGAAACTGCTGTATTTTCCGCTAAAGTACTCTCCTTTGCTGCATACCATAAAATGCTGTCTGATTCAGAATCAGCGTATAGATAAAACTTTTTTCTTAAGTCAAGACTAAAATCATGGCCGATATCCTGATGCTGGGGATCTAAAGGTAGGGCTGAAAGGCTATGACTTAAAGCACTCAAAATGAGAGAAGTTATATATATTTTTTTATTTTTCATGAGATATCCATTATTCATTTTTTTATTATTTTATCTTTTTTACTTGTTGTGTTAGTGATACAAGTGGTAGTACTCTAATTTTTGAATGGCATCGACATGACCTCTATGTGCAGCGTATGCAAGCCATGAAACACCATTGAGATGAAGATGACTCAGCTCATTTTGATACAGTAAACCGAGCTGGTAGATAGCATCTAAATGACCTTGCTGAGCCGCTGCATTGAACCATGCTCGAGCAAGCTCAATGTTAGTTTCAGTATATTTACCTCTTTTATACGAAAGCCCTAATTTATATTGTGCATGCATATGACCTTGTTGTGCTGCTTGAGTTAACCAATGCATAGCCTTTTGAGGGTCATAAGAGACATAGGTGCCTGACAAATGCCAAGTACCCAATATATATTGAGCTTGACGTTTTCCTTCTTCTGCTGAACTTTGATATAGAGATGCGGTATGGTTGGAGTGTGCATAATCAAGATAAGCATGACTTAAACTGATTTCAGATGCGGGAATAAATTGCTCTTGTGACGCAAGTCTTAAAGATGTAGCTGTCATTAAGTTCTTTGTGACACCATAGACACTGCGATATAAATGACTTAACTGATATAAGGCGATGGCATCGCCCTGTTTTGCTGCCATATCAAACCAATGTACAGCTTTATCAATATCCTTATATATAATGTCGCGTAAATATATTTTACCTAAACGAACTTGAGCCTGTACTTGACCCTGTTTTGCGGCGAGCTCATACCATTTGATCACTTCGGACATGTCGGCATGCTCTTCCTCTAAAATCTGACCTATCTGGTATTGACCGTCTATATCATGATGTTGGGCTGCTTGGAGGAAATAATGTTTTGATTCAGTTTTATTTGCCGTCATGCCTATGCCTTTTTGATATAAGTAACCTAAATGGCTTTCGGCTTGAGGGTAATTTTGAGCCGCTGCTTTTTTGAGCCAATATACACCTCGCTCCCAATATTTATCTTGAATATTGAGGCTGCCCCAATAATACTGCGCAGCTGCAAACCCAGCTTCTGCAGCTTGTTGGTATAGCTGCTCAGCTTGGTCTATATCAAGCTGGGCTACTTCCCCTTTCTCATAGAGTTGAGCTAATTCATATTGCGCTTTGGCATCTTTTTCGGCAGCTGTTTGATACCAGCGTAAAGCTTCTTGAGCATTGGGCTGTGTACCCCAGCCATAGTGATAATAGTGTGCTAATTCGAGTTCAGCTGGAGCATAATTGTAGTCATTGACGGCACTGTAAATAAAATTAAAAGCTTCGGTGTAGCGCTGGTTTTGAAAAAAGGTATGAGCTGCCGAAAGTTTTGCATATCCCTGATCTCTTTTATATGATTTAATCGCTAGACTATCATCAATGAGAGGATTAAATTGATGTTTAACTTCCCAGTCATCATGAAATGAATCACCGTCGGTATCCTCTAGCAAAGGATTGGTTTTATGAGTGAATTCAACTTGGTTGTTTAATGTATCTAAATCGTTATGCTCATGTCCTTGAGATTGGAGAGAACGAAAATACTTATATTCCCATGCATCATTAAGATCGTCAAAGTCTGTATTTAGATTTGCATTAATTTTTAAATTATCTAACAGGGTTCCTGCATGCATATAAGTATGATGATGACGCTTTTGGTAAGACCATTTAAGAGAAACCATCTGATCTTGTGGCAATGAATATTCATAATGTTGAAATGCTTGTTGATTTGCAACGACAAGTTGCTCTTCGCCATTAATATAAAATTTAACGTTATTATCTGGTACATCGAATAAAGCAAGATCGAACGAAACTGATCCGCCTTGACTCATAAACTGAATCACAATATCTGAAGATTGACCTACTTGAGTCGTAGGGCTTTTTAGGCTCAACCCCATGTGAGGATCGGCTTGCATTAAGAGCCAAGGTGCAGCCCCTGTGTACTGGAAAATATCGGGTATCTTTTGCGGATCATCGAAAGATATAAGTAAAGGATCATATTGATGATTAAATGTAAATGTATGTTCTAGTTCTTGATGGTTCCAGTTGATATCGGATCCGTCACCCATCATATTCCAAGAGCTTAAATGTTCATCACCTAATGCGTAAGATTTGTAACTGAACAAACAGGTTAACATGGTCACAATATACTTTTTTTTCACTTCCATACTCTCTTCTTTATTTTTATTAAATTTTTTATAGTATATTTAGTCATAAACTAAAAAATAATTTATATTGTTTTTTTAAATCTTAATTCGTAAACATATATTATTTTAGGTCTGCCCCATTATTCCTTAATTAAATGATAAGGATCGGGTTCATTTTCTGTTGAAGATTGTAAAATTTTTGTCCAATATGTGGCTTGTGTATTATCTGCGATTGAAGTAGGTCCATTTTTATAAATTTGTATTAGATTGTGTATTGAACCCTTGTTACCCTGTATAGCTGCTTGTTTATACCAATTTATTGCTTTGCTGTAATCATGAGGTACAGCTGAACTGATATGGTATAAAGATGCTAAATTAAATTGTGCATTCATAAAGCCTGCTTTTGCAGCTCGAGTGAGCCATTGAATATGAAGGTCTTGATTTTTATTCACGCCTAATCCATGAGCATATGTTATGCTCATATTAAACATAGCTCTCGGTAAACCAGCATCAGCTGCACGACGCGTATACTTAATTCCGATTTCTGTATTTTGTTTTGTAATATGTAATTGTCCCAAGTCACTCATGGCATCTAGGTGCCCTTGTTCCGCTGCTTTTTCATACCAGAATTGAGCTAAATTGAGATTTGAATTTGTGCCTTGGCCTTTATGGTACATGAGTCCAGTTCTATATTGAGACTCTGTTTTATTCTGTCCTGCTGCTTGCTTGAACCACTTAAGTGCTTCTGAGTCATTCGAAATGACGCCTGTACCTGTTAAGTACATCGTGGCTAATTTTTCTTGTGCAGTACTATAAAATTTATGGGCTGCGTTCGCGTAAAATAATGCTGCTGATTTATCATTTTGTGGTAACACTATACCGTATAAAAAAAAGTCACCTATGTAGCTCTCGTCGATAGGATGACCTTGTAGTGCCGATTTAGTCATCCAACTCACGCCACCAGAGATATCTCCTGATTCATATAAAAATTGACCGAGCTTTTGTTGGCTTGTTGCGTCACCATTATTAGCCATGATTTGAATATCAGAAAAGAACTTGTGTATATGATTCTTCATTTGATCATAATAAAATACACGTTTCGTTAGCCCTCTAGATCGCATATCACAAACAGACTGATCTCGAACTAAACCGTCTTGATCCAAAACAGGCATCATCTGATCAATGATCAGATTATAATAATCATCAATGTTTATCTGGCCTAAAGTAAGTGCTTTAGCTCGATTTAATTGGCATAGACTATTATTTTGCGAAAAATAAGTATGCACTTCCATCGTGGTGGGATTGAAAATCGGCAAGCTCATGGCTTTCGCAGTATCAGTCGAAGGATGCTCAAGCTCATGAAGAAGGTTTGTATGCCCAAAAGGAAGTAGTTTTATTTTAATATGATAACCACCGTGAAGATAATACGGTGCTACATCAACTTCCTTAGAAGGTATATATTCAACTTCTATTGAATCAAAAAGAACTCTCTGCTGATTGGTAAAACAATCTAAATTTGTACATGTACTTAAAATTGATGATTTATAGTTATTGGATTTTTTTCCAGCGATAAGTTGAAAAGGACTAAATGTATTAGAAGGATATACATCCTTATTGAACATTTGTGTTGGAATTGAAATGCCTAAGAGCTGAATGGTGTTATTGAACTCTACATCTTTCTCAAGCAATAGCATATCATAAGTTAAAGCGTAACCGAGTTCTTCATTTTCCGATAAGAATGACTTATTACTTGGTGAGAAGTAAATGACATCAATTAGTTTAGACTTGTCTGTTGTATAAGCTTTATTGAGCAAATATTGACTAAAAGAGATATCACTTTTATCGTATAAATTATCTAAATTATCTGAAATTAAAATAGTTACAAACAGCTTATGCACAAACCATCCTTGTTAATTTAACTTTTAAAAATGATACATATCAGAACAAATGAAGTCAAATTTTTTTAAAAAAATTACTTTTTTTTTATTTTTTTAACAAAATCCCTCAAGAGTTTTCAGAAAAAATAAATTAATCCTAGCTATCCTGTTTTTTTTATCACCATTGACAGGCATAATCAGTAGATGATATAAAATTTAAGGGTAAGTTAAATATACAATTAGTTATAAGGTTTAATTGTGATTTGAACTGTCTTATGAAACAATAAAGTATTGATTAATATGCTTTTTTAATCATAAATGAGGTAAAAGTGAAATATGTAAGCACAGAAAAAATAAAAGAAATTCATGGTGGTATGGTACCTCTAGTTAATTATGGAAGAGCATGGACTCAAAGAAATAAATCAGCGGAGAAAAGAGAGTACGCTAAAATGATAGCATGGTTTAAAAAAATTTTCAGTTAATAGAAAAGTCAAAGTGAGACTTTATGTCCTCGCTTTGTACTTCATATCATATTTGATGATATCTTTAGGTTCATAGGATTTACATTTATAGGGCGAATAATGATCTGATTCACAAATTCATTCTATAATAAAATTATCCTTTTCACTCTACTCATATTTCTTGTCATAAATCCGGCTTATATTTCTATCTATTCTTTGTAAAAAGTTTCAATGAGATCAAATCTTGCTCATGCTGTATCTTTTTTCAATACTCAAGTTTGATGAATAATTGATCTATATATTCTGCAACCTATTCGTGAAAAATTTAAATGATTAATTTTGAATATATGATGTAACACCTATTCCCAATATATCTAATGATAATAGCTATATGAATCTATCAAAAACTCATTTGTTAACATTTTTAATGCTTTGAAGTTTGAAACACAACACATAAGTTTAACAATAAAACAAATAACAGTATTTTTGTAGTTTTTTTGGTGTGTATGAAAAAAAGGTTAATTTTTATGATTTAAGTGTTATTATTGTTGAAAAAATTAAAAAAAAGGATTTAGTCTTCATGAAAAAAGTAAATTTTATTTTTTATCTATTTAGTACTTTATATTTGTCTATGGCTTTTTCTACCTACGGCCAATCCTATCAACACAGCACACAATTCAATGCTTTAAAACAAGCCGCAGAGCAAGGTACAAAAGCAGCTCAGTATCAGCTCGGTATGATTTATCGTAATGGATATGAAGATGTATCACCTCATTTAGCTCAGTCAGCTTATTGGTTAGAGAAAGCAGCAAAGCAAGGAGATATTGGAGCTCAAATCATCAGCGCAACGATTTATGAACAAGGTCAAGGTGTTCAGCCTAACGAACAAAAAACAGTACAATGGATCCATAAAGTAGCGCAGTATCCTATACATTCTACCAACACAAAGTGGAAAAAAAATATAGCCGATGCGCAGTATCAGCTAGGCTTACGCTATCTTCTAGGTAGAGGCTTACCAAAAAATGAATCATCAGCACTTACTTGGTTTGAGAAAGCAGCAAAAAATGGACATCCTGGAGCTGCATACCAAACTGCCCATGGATATAAAAAAAATACTCATCTTCGGTCCAATGCTCATCATCTGAGTTTCTCTTTTCTCATGCGCTCAGCTCACTTAGGCTATGCCAAGGCGCAAAATGAATTAGGTTTACACTTTGAGCAATCGCAAAGCTATCATGACGCTTTGTTATGGTATAAAAAAGCAGCAGAGTCTGATAATGTAGAAGGGAAATACAACTTAGGTCGAATATATTATGAAGGTAAAACAAGACAGAAAAATATACAACAAGCCCGTTATTGGTTACAGAAAGCAGCACACCAAGGGCATGCTTTAGCACAAACTTATTTAGGGAAGATTTTAGCTGAGCATGCTTCAAGCTGGGAAGATAAAAACCAGTCATTACAACTTTATCAGCAAGCAGCTAATCAAGGTCAGGCAGCAGCTCAATATCATTTAGGTTTGGCCTATTTAGAAGGTAGCTTGATACAGAAAAGTGATCAGCTTGCTTACAATTGGCTTGTGAAAGCCGCTGAAAAAAATCATGCCTTAGCTCTATATCAGCTAGCGATAATGTATGAGCAAGGTCTTCATGTTCCACAAAGTAATGTAAAAGCTTTTGAGTTTATGCATAAGGCTGCAAAATTAAATGCCTTCCCAGCTCAACGACATATAGCTTGGTGGTATGAAACAGGCAAAGGTGTCCAAAAAAACCTTAAACAAGCCTTTAATTCATACTTAAAACTAGCACAGAAGGGCCACCTTATGATGCAAGTAAAAGTAGCTGAAATGTATGAAGCTGGTCAAGGGACATATCCTAATTTAGTTCAAGCTGTACATTGGTATAAGAAAGCAGCAGAACAACACCATCTTATCTCTCAAAAGAAAATAGCTCAAGCTTATGAAACAGGCAAAGGCATAAACCAAAATAAGTCGCATGCTTTTTTTTGGTATGGCCAAGCTGCCCGCCTAGAAGATCCAGAAGCGCAATACGATTTAGCGAGGTTATATGAGCAAGGTATAGGCACAAAACGTAACATTAGCTTTGCGATTGATTGGTATCAAAGAGCAGAAATATTAGGTTATGCTCCAGCAAAAAAAGCGCTCGATTTGATTTACCAAGGTGTAAAGCGCAACACAGCGACAACACAAAACAAAAGTGTTTTATCGTGCCCGAAAGGATCTAAATTAAATCCTATTACCGAGCTTTGCTTTGATCCTAGTGAATCTCATCTTGGACGTGATGGTATTGTATATTTATGTAATCGTGATGATCCTGATCTCATCTTTGACCCTCATGATTTAACATGCCACAAACCTGTCTTCACAGATGTATCTTATCAATCATGTCCCAAAAACTATACCTTAAATAAACAAAGCCAATCATGTGAAAGAGCAACAAGCACATATAAACTAGCAGCCTGTCCAGCAGGATACCGACATGATGGACAAGGTGTATGTGAACCTTATTACGTGATTCGTGCTTTCGTGAAGGATCGGTTTACTTGGGAAGAAAAAATTGTACGTGGAAAAGATGCTCGATTTGACGGCACACAAGTGATCTGGGATGGTGATTTCATTAAACGAGGCCATTATAAATGCGGCAACCATCGTGATTGTGGATCTTTTGAACAAAATGGATATGTCTATAAAAAAAGTGGCTTAACCCATGCAGAAAGTCAATTGCGTGTAACAGGTTGGAAAAAATATAGAAGCTGCTTCTTTTGCGGTTCTAAGAAAAAGCCTATACAGTGGACGTATTATAATTCCTTTGATATACAAAGAAAAGCACAATTCAAAATCTATCGAACATGCCCTTATGGCTATACTCAAGATGGTTTGCAATGTACTAAAACCTACGCCAATTTTCCAGCTACTAAGTTTTGTCAACAAGGACAGTTCACTGCCGATGAGCGAAGCTGTGTGCAAGAACATATTGAAAGTGCTGATCCTTATTCAGAATCATCAGATATTAAAGTTTATCAAGGGCAGCAAGTAAAGCAGCTTGAAAATCAGCGCGTTGCACGTAAACTACAAGTTTCAAAGCCAAATGAGCAAGGCTTGGCTGTCATCAAAATAGATGATGCTGATGTGGATGGAGAGGTTATCGAGGTCAATAACTATCCTCAGGATAGCTCGACTAAGCCAGCATCGATTATTGTATTACATGTTCAAAGACCTATTGTGAATGCGCATTTCAAAATTCTTGGCGATGCTGCTGATGTCATTCTGATTCATGAAAATAAGCTTATTTGCGAAAAGTGTGATTTTGACCACACACCTCGAGTGGTACTCGCATCAGGTAAATTAATAGATAAGGACTCGAAGCTCACCATTCGTATCAACGAAGGTCAAGTCGAAGTCAAAGGTTCTGTACACACACCTGATACCGCACTATTGGATATCATCACGCAGCAACTTCAACTTACAAGCCATGCACATATTTCGACGAATTTTCATGGTTATCGTGTCGAGGAAAAAGATGATATCAAACGTCATCCACAAGGTGCGATGGAATTTGGCTCAGGAAAAATACAAATTCTATTAGGTCGATTTGATTATGACTACATCACATCATGGACAGATACTCTGCAAGTAACTCAAGCCTATAAAAGTTTGATTATGCAACCTGGATCTCGAATAGATGCTGGCTCCATTGTTATTCAATCTTTAGCTGAACAAGGTGACTTACATATTGATGGACTTATTTCGGCTCAGTCTGATGCATCCGTTTTAAATCATTATCAAGGCCAAGCCGTTATAGGTCGAGAGAATGTAAATATTCATACACTCGGCGCTTTAGTGCTCAATGGCTTTATCGAAGCTGGAGAACAAGTTGAACTCAATGCAAGCCATGCTATCGAGATTAATTTAGTCGCAGATAAAAAACGCCGTGGTGAGATTAAACGCTACTATCCCTATCACAATCATATTCTAGCCAAAGATATCTACATGGTGAGCCTCAACTCTATTATTAACCAAGGTAGTCTTGCTGCCAAAAACCTTCATACACTTTCAGCTAATTTGTACAATGAAGGTGTTTTAAAAGCAACAGGCTACATGACCTTACAAGCACGAAACGATGATTCTCGTATAGAGAATCGCTTTGGTGGTGTGATTTCTGCTGAGCGGTTAGGTTTGAAATCAGGGTTTTTAATCCGTAATGGTTCCAAGTTTAACTATCGTGATGAGCCATTAAGACGTCATCGCCGTTCACCTGGACCGATCATTGATGTTGGGACTTATTTCCGTTATCAAAATACGCAATATAGAGAGGAAGTTAAGCGATCGACCGCAAAAATCTATGCAGTGACCATGAAGGCCGAAGCACCTACATTTGAAAATGTAAACCCTTATCACTTGGAAAAGCTGAGACGAACGGGTCCAGAAAACCGTCTCTATTACAATGCTGACTTTGATAATACTGCGATTGTTGTACAGCAAAACGCACAATTTGCCTTAACTTCAAAATTTATAAATGGTTCTGCATTTTTAAAAATAGGTGGCAGCCTATTCATGAATGCACCTGAATTTTTTAATGAGCGTTATCGTATTCGTATTGAAACCGAGTGTGGTTATCGTGCAAGCCTCGAACATCAAAGATCAGTGGTCGGTACTTATACTCACAATGAATGTATTCAACAAGTCCTTAAAATCACAGATAGTGAACTCTATAAGTCAGGTTTTATTACAGAGTCAGAAGATATCAATACCATCAGCTCTCCTGCAGGACGCATCACGGTTGAGCAAGACTTCATATTAAAAAGCGATGCGATGAAAAACACGATGGGGTTTTTGGAAGTACAACGTGATTTTTCACTGAATGCGGATAAAGTCGATATTGAGACCTACACGCTGAATTACAACTCTACAGCCTTTGCATTGCAAAAACTTCAACCTATTTATCGTAGAGTATGGTTTGCAACCTTTAAAACAGGTGAGGCCTGTACAAAATCGTTCACCGAAGTTAGTAATGCACTAGGCGAAAAATACTGCTATCGCAAAGCAGGAACGACACACCAAGATAACCCTATGTTCAGCGCTTTAGTTGTAGGTCGAAAATTACATGCTGCTGGGCACCATGATTTTTCTATTAAAGTCTTAAATAGAACAGATGGTTATGGTCAACCACATCAATATAAAAAAGAAACATTAAATGAAGAAGCTAGAATCTTCCTCGATCAAGCAAAACTATAAACAAGGCAGGATTTTTTATTATGGAATATAAAAAAAGAAACATCCAAGAAGATAAGCCTTCATTGAGCCAACGTTTCTTATCAGGACTTTTAATTTTCACTATGGTAGGACACATGACTCTACCTGCCATGGCGAATGTACATCATGCTTATATGGATTCTATAAATCAATTGGGCGGGCATTTTGTTCGCTCTGACTTTTATGCTTCTGTTGATGTAGGCAAGAGCGCTTATTTTACCCATAGACAAGCTTCACCCTATCTCTATCAACTTAAATCTGAGCTACAACCTTATTGGAAAGCTATTGATTATGATACAGGATATTTCTATCAACAGATGAAAAGATTAGGCTTCACTGAATCTGTTTTAGGGAAAAGGTTCGGTGATCACTTTCTCGAAAGTGAGCTTATTCGGCGTCAAATGGTTTATTTATTGAACCGTACTTTTTTTGAAGGCTTTACTTCTGAGGTGGAGCAAAATAAAGCACTTTATGATAATGCTTTAGCTTATGCGCAAGAAAATGAATTGAATTTTGGTACTCCTTTATCTATCAACACACTCATTACAAAAAATATGATTTGGCCTGAAATTAAAGTGAATGCTGAAGGCCAATCTTATGTTGTACCTGTGTTATACCTCACTAAAGATACCTTATTACAGCAAAGGATAAAAGGATTAGAAGTCAGCGTCGGGGGCACTGCGATCATTAAAGATTATCAAAATATCACTTTTGAGAATGCAAAAATAAGAAGTATGGAAAAAATGCTGGTGAATGCCAAAAGCAATGTTTATGCCACGCGTTCTCAATTTGACGCTGAAGGTGATGTACTCTTTCAGGCTGGAGGGCAGATCTCTAATCTATCCAGTGAAATTAAAGGGCAGAACCTCATCTTTATTGCTCAGAAAATCCAACAGGGCACACTTCTTCTTGCTCAAAAAAGTGGTGGCTACTCTGAGTCAACGGATACGATAGCACGTATTCAAGCTCTGGGTGACTTAACGATTCATACTGCACAAGGCTTTATATTACAAGGTGGCTGGTTGGATGCACAACAAGACATCAAGTTAAACATAGGTGGTCAAGCTCAGCTCACCTCGTTGAAGATGTTACATCAATCACGCTACAAACATGGTTTCAGTAATGTATCCAATCACCTACTTTCTCAAGTGCATGCTGGAGGCAATTTTTTTATAGATGGAAAGTGGGGTGTGAAAATTGAAGGCACTGAAGTAGATGCTCAAAATATAACCTTAGAATCAGAGTTTGGCGTGGTGTTGATTGCATCGGTTCATGCCTGTGACGAAATGGAACATAAACAAGGATCCACAGAGTCTGAGTATCAGCAATGCGAACTTTTGCGTTCTCGCTTACGGGCTCAAGAGTCATTGAAAATTTTAGCTGAATCAGGCTTAGTGATTATTGGCAGTGAAATTTCTGCAACGCAAGGTAATGTAGAAATGCTTGCAGAAAAAGGAATTCAAATTATTAATGATAAACGCTTTGACTCTTTTCATTCAAAATACCGTTCAGGTGACGTGAAATCGGAAGATCTCGTACTCAGAGAAAAGGTCGTACAAGCACTTATTCAAGCTGGAAAAGATATTAAGGTAAAGTCTAATTCCGGTGATGTTTTAATTAAAAGCTCGCACTTTAATCCTGCGGGAACAACTCACTTGTCAGCGAAAAAACAAGTTATATTACAGGCTGATAAGGATGTTGAACAAGAGATGCATACCTTTGAGTCTCAAGGTTTTTTCGTTATGCAAAACGAAGGGCATGGTTTTAAGCATATTTCTGCTGTGTATAACCAATTTGGTGGCGCCGGTATTGAAATGCCTTCAGGCCAACAGGTTCTGATTGACTATGGTTGTAAAAACTCTCGTTATGTCAGCAATATAAAAGATATGAACCGAGAATTAAAACGTGATAGCTCCTGTTCTTCTGAACAAGTCATCAGTAAGCTTAGCTCTATGCCAGGTTATGAATGGATGGGAGAAGTTCCCAAGAAGTACCCTACACAATGGCATGAAGTTAAAGAGGTTATCGATGAATGGCATTACGATAAAAAACAGCTCTCGCCTCAATTTGCCGCTATTGTTGCTCTTGCAGTGACCATTGCTCTTACCATTGCAACAGGAGGTGTTGGAGCAGCAGCAGGAGGTTCAGCGGCAGGAGGTGCAGCAGCAGGAGGTGCAGCAGCAGGAGGTGCAGCGGCAGGAAGTGCAGCGGCAGGAAGTGCAGTAGCAGGAGGTGCAGCAGCAGGAGGTGCAGCAGCAGGTGTAGGTATATCAAAATCCATTGCGTTATCTATGGGGCTTACTGGTACAGCAGCTACAGCTACGGCAGGTGTCATTACAGCCATTGCTGTTAAAGCTTCACAAACTTTGCTTGCTGGCAATGATTTAGGTGAGACATTAGATGAACTCACTGACAGTGACTTCCTTGAATCTTTAGCCGTACAAGCGCTCACTGCTTCAGCATTAGAGGGCTTAACTAAAGCATTAGATGGCTTCTCTGAGATGACGGGTTTAGATGGGTTAGAAAAAATAACAGAGTTCTCTGATCTAGCCGATCTAAGTAAAGTAATGGATCAAATTACTTACATGGCGCTTGAATCAGGCGTTCGTGCTTCTCTTGATTTTGGTATTCATGGTTTATCTTCTGGTGATTGGGATAGTGATAGATGGCGTAATACCTTTAAAGTTTCAGCGATGACTTCATCTATAAATATGATCGGCGAGCTGGCTGCTAGTAGTATTCATGAGCAAGCTGCTGAATTTGTAAAGTCTGGAGAAAGCGATGCTTTGCTTAAAGCCATAACTCATGCAACTGTAGGCTGTGCTTTGGGTGCTGCCAAAACTGCTGTGGGCAATCACTTTACAAGTGATGATGCCAGTGTGGCAGGAGGCTGTGGTGCCGGTGCTACAGGAGCTGTGATAGGTGAATTTGTTAACGATTACTTGCTAAGCAGCGAAGCCAAAGATTCTGGTTTTCAATCGGTTGAAGAGGCTATGAATGATTCTGATTTTGTTCTTAAAGTAATAGAGATGGAAAAGCTCAACATCAATATAGGAAAACTAGGTGCAGCTGTCACCGCAGCTTTTGTGGGGCTTGATGCCCAAACTGCAGCGAATACTGCAGATAATGCTGCAAGAAACAATATGCGTTGGTCTGCTATCTCGGCTACTTTTGCTATACATGATCAGCATCAAGCAGGCAGAAAGGTTTCACCAGACAATATCATTATTGATAAAGTTAATAACTAAAAATACCTGCTTTATCGGTACAACTTCAGTGCATACCCAAGAGGGTTTGCACTCCATACAGTTAGTGCAGCTTGGAGCTCAAGTTTACGCTCCTGTTGCTTTGTAATAAACCTGTATAGCCGTTTCATGACTGAAGCGGCTTATTTCATAAGAAAATGAGGAGATACCACCCATCTTTATTTTTCACGCCCCATTTGATGAGCGGAAAAACACAAAATATAACATGAATTATAAAAAACAAAGAAGGAATACATCATGATAAAATTTATAAAAAGCATCCCGCTCAGTTGCCTCTTTTTATCCTGTGCTTTGCATGCTCATCCCTATAAGGAGTATTTATCGCTCGATGCATTACATCAAAATTTAGATCAGCTTTATGATGAAAACCAAATTTCATATCAGCAATACTTATTAAATAAAGCTTACGCAAAACAAAATGAAGATATGGTAACAGTGCAATACTTATCTAAAACTAGGCACCCAGATTCACTTCACTCAAACGAAGAAGATTATGCTGTCACATTTGATATTTTAATGATGGACAAAGATATTAATTTACCCACACACTTTGGATTCAAAAAAACAAACATACCTTTACACATTAAACAATTAGTGCTCAGCAATAAGTTGCTCGATCCTAGTATAGAATCGACCTTTTATTCGATTGATTCTGATGAGATTCATCAACAACTCATATCCGCAGACTGCCGTGATCGTATATGCACTGATAATAAAAATCAGCCTGTAACATTCAGCTCTTTCTCTATTCAGAAAATTCCAGAAGCGCAGTTTGATCAACCACCCTATATACTTAATGGTGGATACCACATCAAGTTACAATTATTACCTGGCTCTCATTTCAAATCTATGCATCTACAGGATGCCAAAGTACAGCAAGACACGCTGTCACTTTATGCTTTATTAAGAGGTGAACAGGTTCCTTTCATCTCTTTATCTAGTCACAGTCAAAGTACATGTCAGGCAAACCGTGCCAAGGCTTTATCCTATGGGCATATGAGTATTCAAGACTACTATGATTCTTTAATAAACCATCTAGAGCCTATTCTCAATGCGCAGCATGACATGGATGGATTACAACCATGCCAAGATCAAATGATTCCTCCCTATATCTTCTATGGTCCTAATAGTACTAAGCGGAGAATTAAAATATTGCAAGATACATTCTCTATGCACCGTGAGTTATGGGATAGTTACAAACAAAGACCATGGTCTATGGATCACCTTTTTTCACAGCGGTTCCTAATTATGTATACGCAGGTCTATGGCCATAAGGTAATTTATCCGCGAGGAGAATTTTTGTTTAAAAAGGCAGCAGAGCAAGGTCATGCAGATGCGCAATATGCGACAGGGTATATATTTTATAATGGCAATGGCGTGAGGCAAAACATGAGTACCGCCGCATTGTGGTTTGAAAAGGCAGCAGAGCAAGACCATGCAGGAGCACAATATCAGATAGCGTATATGTATATGCATGGCCATGGCGTGACGAAAAACCTGAGCACCGCCGTATTGTGGTTTGAAAAGGCAGCAGAGCAAGGTCATAAATATGCGCAATATTATCTAGGTTTTTTGTATAAACGAGGTATAGGCGTTACACAAAGCGACAGCATAGCTGCATTGTGGTATGAAAAAGCAGCAGAGCAAGGTCATCAAGATGCGCAATATCAGCTAGGGTTCATGTATGAGCGTGGCTTGGGTGTTACACAGAATGATGAAACAGCAGCATATTGGTTTAACAAAGCAAAAGAATAAAGACATATTGCATGTAACGATCTTTTAACTACACTCAGATTGTTTGATTGATTTGGAATACTCATATTCAACCAGGGTCTTTGACCTTGGTTTTTTTATTTCAAAATCAATTATCGTAAAGCTATAAATTATTCGAATAAAAAATATTTATAAAAACAAAAACGAAGAAAAATACGTCAATAAATATATTTATGTTAATTTTTTTTCATATTGTTAAGGATAACATCCTTAACGACTTATAGTTAAAAATTTTAATTGCAACAACCTATTAAAATAAGGTGTTTTATACCTTGTAACGTAACAAATGTAATAGTGAGCATGCATCCTTATCTATGAGATAAAAGTTTTATAAAATAAATAAATATTTGTAGGTCAAAGTTAAAATTAAATTTGTGGAGAGCAGCATGAAAGTAGACCCTAATCTTTTCAGAAAACAGTTAAAATGGGGGGGTATTACTTTAATCTTCTATGTAGATTCTTGTATAGAACATAATATTGCATCAAAGCATAAAAACAAGATATCCAGATTCACTTCACTCCAATGAAGAAAACTATGATGCATATTTGATATTTTCCGCTCTGAATTATACCGAAGCACAAACTAGATAATATTCATACGAACCTAGAATATTAAGACGCTTAACTTAACAAAGTTGCATCAAAAAAAGACAAATAAAAAAACAAAAATCAAAAAAACAAACAAAAAAGTTTACTTTTAAAAGGGTTTTTTATATATTTTAACACTTATAAATCTAAAGCACATAGATAAAATATTTATTTTTAAATAATAATATTAATAAAGGAATTAAAAAAGATGGACTATAAAAAAGCGACATTCACTTGTCTAATACTTTCCTCCTTATCTGCACCCACTTCAGCTGCATTCAATACCTATCCAGGCTTATGGTCTTATGAGGCTGCTATAGAGCGTGTAGAGTGGGCATATCAATGTGGTTACTTAGGTTATTCCAATGATGAGTCTTCTATAAAAAAGAAACATGATCTTTTGTTTGATGATTATGATCAACTTAAGCCCCACCCTCTCTACCCTATTTTCACCCGAAACGGTCTAGATTTTTTTGCACCCGTAGATAGGAATGAAGATTGTCACACTGATGATAATGTGAAGATTATAGGATATCAAGAATTTGCTTTTAAAGCTTCATCTTGCTCGCAACAAAGGTATTTAGCATTTTATGGAAATAGCATAACAGAAGATAAGTATCTTGATCATCGAGATATGGAAACAGGACCTATTGATGTACAAGGCAGATCTTTTACGACTTGTCCGTCATTATATAAATATGAATCTTCATTTTATAACGGTGAAAATGATCAAGAAGCCTTTTCTCAAATACAGTCTCTTGCACATCAAGATATTGCAGTCGCACAGCATCACATGGGCTGGTTTTATTTGCATGGTAAGCATGTCGAAAAAAGCTATGAAATGGCCAAAGATTGGTATAGTAAATCAGCAGAACAAGATAATATGTGGGCACAAAGTGCTCTAGGAAATTTATATTTTCGAGGTCAGGGCGTGCCACAGAACTATAGCAAGGCTTTACTTTGGTATGAAAAATCGGCAAATCAAGGTTATGCAAGTGCACAAGTCAATTTAGCTAGTTTATACCGAGAAGGCCTTGGTGTCGAACAAAACTACAGTGTGGCTGCATTATGGTACGAAAAAGCCGCCACTCAAGGTCATGCAGCAGCACAAAATGATTTAGCTACTTTGTATCAAGAAGGTCTAGGGGTTCCACAAAGTGATAGCGTAGCAGCGTTGTGGGTTGAAAAAGCTGCAGACCAAGGTAATGTAAGTGCGCAATACAATATCGGTTTATTGTATCAAATAGGTCAAGGCGTACCGAAGAGCTATAGTAAGGCTGCATCGTGGTACGAAAAAGCAGCAAGTCAAAATAATGTGACTGAACTAGATAGGAAAAGTCATGTCCTTGCACAATTTAAGCTAGGAGAATTATATCGCACGGGTCAAGGCGTACCGCAGAGCTATAGTAAAGCTGCATTGTGGTATGAAAAAGCAGCAAATAATAATGATGCAAGGGCACAAGCTAGTATTGGTGCTTTATATAGTAGAGGCCTAGGCGTCCCATTTAGTATAAAAAATGCTTTATTTTGGTTAAGAAAATCAGCCGCTCAAGATGATAATGTTGCACAATTTACTCTGGGTACACTTTACTTTTATGGACGATTTGTACCGAAGAACTATAACACATCATTCTTTTGGTATGAAAAAGCAGCAAATCAAGGTGATGCAAGTGCACAATTTAATTTAGGATATTTGTATGCTCAAGGAATCGGTGTCTCACAAAATAAGAATACAGCAATATTGTGGTATAAAAAAGCAGCAAATCAAGGTGTTGAATTAGCAAAACAACGCATACGAGAATTAAAAAATTCTTAAGAAAAGCACAAAGATAATATCAAGCACACATAGCATGGCTAATGAAAATTTAAAGATATAAAACTTAAAGCTGTAGAACACCCTATATAAGAATAAAATTTATTTAGGTATAGGGGGTTCGTATAAAGTGTGTTTTTTTTGCACAAAATGCACTGAATTGTTTAATCACTTACCTGTTCTTTTTTCGTTCATTCATGTCTCGATCGTTTGTAGCATACAAATAAAAGACGGTATATATACAAAATAAAAATAAGGAACTTAATCCCTATGCATTGCAAAAAAGCAATATTAGCTTCTGTAATACTTACCCTATTATCCACATCTACTTCGGCTGCAATCAGAGCTTATTCAAGCTTGTGGTCTTATGAGTCTGTTGTGGAACGTATAGAGTGGGCATATCAATGCGGTTATTTGGGTGATATTACTCTGGAATCTCCTAGAAAGAAAAAATATGAACTTTTATTTGACGGATATGATCAACTGCAACCTTATCCTTTTTATCCTGTTTTTAGCCGAAACGGCCAAGAATTTTTTGCTCCCGTAGAAAGAGATGAGAGCTGTCATATAGGTGATAATGTAGAGCTTATAGGGTATCAGCAATTTATTTTCAAAGCACCACTTTGCTCACAACAAAGATATTTAGCATTTCATAGCAATGGGATAACAAAAAATAACTATATTGATAGTCTCGATATGGAAATGGCACCTATTGATGTACAAGGCACATCTTTTACAACGTGTCCGTCATTATATAAACATGAATCTTCATTTTATAACGGTGAAAATGATCAAGAAGCCTTTTCTCAAATACAGTCTCTTGCAAAACAAGGTGTTGCCGTAGCGCAGGGTCAACTCGGATGGTTTTATTTTTATGGTAAGCATGTCGAGCAGAGCTATGAAATGGCCAGAAATTGGTATAAAAAATCTGCTGATCAAGGTCATGCAGAGGCAAAAATGGCTCTAGGAAATTTATATTATAAGGGACTAGGTTTTGAGAAAAATGATAAAACTGCTGCATTATGGTACGAAAAGGCAGCTCGTGACGGCTATGCTAAGGCGCAAAGTGCTCTAGGAACTTTATACTATACAGGCGAAGGTGTCCCACGTAACGATGACAAAGCTGTATTTTGGTGGACAAAGTCAGCAAATCAAGGTCATCAAATTTCACAGTACAATCTAGGAATTTTTTATTACAAAAATCAAAACTCACCTCAGAACTACAGCAAAGCGATATCTTGGCTTAAGAAAGCGTCGCATCAAGGCTATGAGGCTGCTCAGTATAATCTAGGGTTTTTATACGCACAGGGTAAAGGCATCGAGCAGGATTATAGTAAAGCTATATTTTGGTATACAAAAGCAGCAAACAAAGGCTTTCAACTTGCACAATATAATCTTGCAAGTTTGTATCTAGAAGGTCACGGCGTTCCGCAGAGCTACAGCAAAGCTGCATTTTGGTATACAAAAGCAGCAACTAAAGATGACGATGAAAAAGCAGCAAATCAAGTCAATATCAGTGCACAACATAATCTAGGAGAATTATATGAAAAAGGGTTAGGGGTTTCACAAAATTACAGTACTGCTGTATTTTGGTATACAAAATCAGCAATACAAGGTTATTCATATT
>DDNL01000008.1 GCA_002341165.1 Shewanellaceae bacterium UBA2521 | reverse complement strand
CTGTACGCTGGTTAAATCCACATCTTCTTGATCTTGTTGTACATTGCGAAGTAAAGGCAGTAAGTGTTTCGCAAACAAGTGCATATGTTCAAGATCTTGATTTGTACCATCATAAATCTGTGATAAAAACTCATACAAGCGCACATACATGGCAAGATTGGCTTTGAACTTTTCGATTAAACCTTGTTCTACTTTGGCTTCATCCAAGCTTAATTGAGCCTGAGAAATAAAAATGGCATCACCTGTTTTCTTGGCTTCTTTTAATTGCTTTAGGGCATCCTGATACACTTCATGTACAGATTGATATTGTTTCAGCCAACGCTCAGCAATGGGCTTACAAAGGTTGCTTAGTTGCGCTTGTGTTGTGTCTGTTTGATGAAACAACTCAGCAAATTTCTCAACCTGTTGCCTATCGAAGAAACGACAAGTTTGCAAGGTATCGAACAACTCGTATAGGGCATCGGGATCGGTCACATCACTGAGCTGCACTTCTTCATAATAAGGCTGAAAGGCTTTGATAATATCTTCAGGCTCGTTACAAAAATCCAGAATAAAAGTACCGCATTCTTTTTTGCCTGCATAAGTGCGGTTAAGCCGAGATAAAGTTTGTACGCAATCCACACCCGAAAGTTTTTTATCAACATACATAGCGCAAAGCTTAGGTTGATCAAAGCCTGTTTGAAACTTATTGGCCACCAACATAATTTGATACTGATTCGTATCAAAAGCTTTCGCTAGATCCTGACTTTTTAAATCGGGGTTCATGTTCTTTTCGGTATAGGTTTCACCTAAAAGCTCTTGGCTGTCTGGATCGTTCGCTTCAAACTTCACTTCACCTGAAAATGCTACCAAAGCTTGTAAACCAGAATATCCTTGATCTTTAATGTATTGATCCAAAGCATGTTTATAGCGTACCGCTTCTTTGCGTGATGAGGTGACCACCATCGCCTTGGCGTGACCATTGAGTAAACCGGCTACGTTTTTGTTGAAGTGTTCCACTATGGTCATCACTTTTTGCGCAATGTTATGTGGATGTAGTCTTGCCCATCGAGTCAGTTTCATGGCTGCGAGTTGTTCATCAACTTGACGATCTGCTGCTGCTTGTTGTTGCTTTAATTTATAAATCACTTTGTAAGGCGTATAATTTTGCAACACATCCAAGATAAAGCCTTCTTCAATGGCTTGGCGCATGGAATATACATGATAGGCAACAGGTTTGTTGTCTTGTGCAGGAGGCATATCGGGATTGGGTCTTCGACCAAACAGCTCAATTGTTTTGGCTTTAGGCGTCGCCGTAAACGCATAATAATACAAGTTGGCATGACATTGCTGCGCTTGCAAGATACT
Source organism: Shewanellaceae bacterium UBA2521 (assembly GCA_002341165.1). GTDB lineage: Bacteria > Pseudomonadota > Gammaproteobacteria > Enterobacterales > Shewanellaceae > UBA2521. Next base: position 7,782 of record DDNL01000008.1, on the reverse strand, counting down.
TGTTTCATGTTCGCTCGGCGCTTCACCAACCAGTGTTTTCTTAAGCGTTTTTGCAGCACGTCCTGTTTGCGATGAATGGGCTTCATCAGCAATCACAGCGTAACGCTTGCCTAAAAGTTGCTTATGTTCGGTGAGGGCACTGAGCACATGACCAAAGGTTTGTAAGGTCACGATGATAATCGATTTCGCACTCAACAAAGCCTCGGCTAATTTTTCTGATTTCGAGCCTTGGCCTATTTTGTGGTGAATGCGCTCGACCATACCGTGTTGGTGTTCAAACTGATAAATAGTGTCTTGTAGCTGATTATCCAGTATGGTGCGGTCGGTCACGATGATGACCGAATCAAAAAATTTGTGCTGCTCACTATTATACAAATGCGCTAATTGATGCGCTGTCCAAGCAATCGAATTAGATTTACCCGAGCCTGCACTATGTTGAATGAGATATTTATGCTGCATAGGTTCAGCCAAGGTATCTTGTACTAAACGCTTGACCACATCCCATTGATGATAGCGCGGAAACAGCATGGTTTCTTTTTGGTAGCTCAGACCTTCGGCATCTTGTTTGGTTTCAACCTGCAAATGCATGAAGGCGCCCAGAATATGCAACAACGCATCTTTTTGCAGCACGTCTTCCCATAGATATTGCGTCGCATAACGGCTGGTATCTTCTGGCACGTCGTTGCCTGCGCCACCGTCTTGAGTACCTTGGTTAAACGGCAAGAAGTGAGTTTTTGGGCCTTGTAAACGTGTGGTCATGAAGACAAGATCTTGGCTGACCGCAAAATGCACCAAAGCACCGCGTTTAAACGTGAGTAAAGGCTCTGGCTTGCGCGTTGTGGGATCAATGGCTAAGCGCGTTTGTTTGTATTGTTTGATGGCGTCATCAATGGTTTGTTTAAACTCAGACTTCAACTCTAAAGTGACCACAGGCAAACCGTTGACAAAAAGCACCAAGTCAATACGATACGCCTTAGCTTTTTCACCTGTGAGCGCCAACTCTTTCGCGGTCGCATAAGGACTGTAAGTGAGTTCAGGCACCACCCGACAGATGTTGTGTTGGTAATGTGCCAAGGTTTCAGGATTTAAGTCGTGATCAGGTTTAAAAGCACATAAGGAAAAACGCACGCCACGAATATGCAGCCCATGACGCAACACACCTAACGTACCAAAACGGCGCGATTGCTCTTCTGTGCTTTGCAATTCGGCTTTGGCTAATTGTTTTTCTAGATGTTTAAAAAAGTGCGTTTCGGTCTCTTGCGGAAAGGTTTCCACAAGCTTATCCCATTGCTTTTTTTGGTTTTGCTGCACGAAGTCCAGCACATCTTGACGATACACAGCAAGCTCACGATCATAATCTTGCGCGCTACCTTTTTGCCAACCGTTGGCAACCAAATGGGTGATGATATCATCTTGAAATACGCGTTCGCTGGTTCGATCTATCATGCACAGACCTCCATCGGCTCTGAAATGGTCGATAACGCTTTGTCTTTCACATCGTGCGTGGTTGGTTGCGCTGCTTGTACGTTAGAGACAGCAGGCGCTTGCCAATTCCGCAGATCTATCTTACCTGTCACCGCTGCCGAAATCAGCGCAGTGCGCCGCTCTTGCAATAAATCAATGGCTTGCTTGGCTTTGTCGATGAGGGTGTCGATCTTGGCGGTTTGGGTGTCGAGGTAGTCGGCGATTTGGGTTTGTTCATTGAGTGGGGGGAGTAAGTTAGTTAGCTCTTTTATTTTCGATATAGTCATTCTTTTGAGTGCGGAGCCATGAATCATGCTAAACATTTGTTGTACATTGTGCTGAGAAATTAAATAAAAGTATAAATATAATTTATTGAATACAGATTGACTTCTGATGATTCCTAGAGATGATAAAATCACAAAATTGGGCATTGCATTATTTACGATACATGCTCGGCCTATCGTACCGTCTTTAGTTAATAAAATGTCTCCATTTTTAGGCTTGCATCCATCTTTCTCTAAATTATTATAATCTTGGTTTGATATTTTTTTTGCGTTATTAAAATCTATTGTATTAATTTTTACATCGCTTACAGATATATAATATTCTCCTTGGTCACAAGTTTTTGGAGAGTAGTGACTTCCATCTGTGATATAACAGTAGTATTTTAGCTTTGAGATCTTCCAACCCTCAGGAATCTCACCGAGCCATGCAACGCCTGAATCTTTCATTTTGGCATTGGGGTCGAGTCCTTTGGTGACAGCATGACTGATCAGCGCTTGCCTTTTTTCTTGCAATAATGCGATTAACTGCTCTTGCTTGCTGATGAGCGTGTCGATCTTTTGGGTTTCATGATCGAGGAAGTTGGCGATTTGGGTTTGTTCTTTGAGTGGAGGAAGTAGGTTAATTAATTCTTTAATTTTAGATATAGTCATTCTTTTAAGCGCTGAACCATGAATTAAACTATACATTTGTTGTACATTATGAGAAGAAATTAAGTAGTAGTATAAATATAACTTATTGAATATAGATAAGCTTCTTATAATACCCAAGGAAGATAGCACAACGAAATCTGGCATATTTTCGTATACGATACATGCTCTACCTATTGTTCCATCTTTAGTTAGTAAAATATCTCCATTTTCAGGCTTACAGCCCTCTTTCTCTAAATTAGAATAATCTTCTACTAGTATTTTCTTTGCATTATCGAAGTCAATGAAATTACACTTCACATCGCTTACAGAAATATAATATTTTCCTTCGTTACTTATTTTAGGAGAGTAATGGCTACCATCTGTAATGTAGCAATAATATTTCAACTTTGATGAATACCACCCCTCAGGCATCTCACCCAACCATTCAACCCCTGAATCTTTGTACTTCGGATAAGGTTGATAACGGCTTGCACGCAGTTGTTCGGTTGACGTTGCATGGGTCATTGTTGTACCTTGTTTTGCCTTCATACATGCACCTCTTGCAACAGTTGCATGATGTCACGGCTGACGGCATCCAGATCAGCATCAATCTCGGCTAAATCGCGCGGTGGTTGGTATTGGTAGAAATGGCGGTTGAAAGGGATTTCATAACCGACGATACCGATTTCGCCGTCTTTTTCGTCACGCTTGTCGGCGTTCATCCAGGCATCAGGCACATGCGGTTGCACTTCTTTATAAAAGTAATCTTCAATCAAGCGGATGGTGTGTACATCTGGATTCAGTGCAATGGTTTCTTGGTCGCGCAAGTCGCCATCTTGCTCAAACTCAACCACTTTGTTTTGATGAGCAAAAGCACCATAAAGCGGTTGCGCTGCTTCTTTAAGAACTTTTTTCACCACAGGATCAGCTTCAGGATTCGTCCAGCTACAGGCGTTGCGTAGTTGCTTGCTTTCTTTGCCGTCGAGTTTGATAGCGCATACTTTACAGGCTTTTTTAAGATCGGTTTCAAACTGGTTCCAATTGTCCCATTGCTGCGTGCCAAGTTGCTGTTGTAACTGTTTCACTTTGCTGTGTAATTGCTGCTGAAACTGCCAGATTTCAGGATCGAGCAAGGTATTGACCTGTTTGGCTTTCAGCTCTGGATAGTTGGCTTTTAAGAAGGCTTTGATCTGCTCATGATCAGCTTCGGCAAAGGTGCCGTAGTTGCTCGATTGCCAATGGCTGCCGAATTGGTGCTTGAGATCAGGCATCACGCTCTCAAAGGGTTTTGGCGCAAATTCAAGTGAACTGATGCGCTCATCCGTTAAGGCGACCGATAAACGTAATGGACGCTCAATGGTGACACGACGATAACCAAAAGCATGATTCGGAAAAATCTTGCTGGCAAAGGTGCGCTGGGTTTTGTCTTTTTTCGCGCTTTGCCGACCTCGGTTTGATTTTTGTTCTTCAGGCTTATCAAGCTCGAAGGCTTCGACCGCTTTAGCCTTGCCAAAGGTGCGTACAATTAAATCTTGATCCGCTTCACTAATTTGATGGCGTTTACTGCCGAGCGATTTCCGCATTTTTTCATAAAGATGGCTGCCATCAATCAGTTGCACTTTGCCTTGGCGCTCGGCTGATTTTTTATTAGATAAAATCCAAATGTAAGTGGCAATGCCTGTGTTATAAAACATATCGGTCGGTAGGGCGATAATGGCTTCTAGCAAATCCTGTTCTAAAATAGAACGACGGATTTCACTTTCGCCACTGCCTGCGCTACCTGTAAACAAAGGCGAACCATTTAAAATAATACCAATGCGACTGCCTTGCTCATGTTGTGCATCTTCAGGACGCATCTTGCTGATCAAATGCATTAAAAACAACAAAGAACCGTCGGAAACTCTAGGTAAACCTGCACCAAAACGACCTGCTTCACCTTGCACAAGGTGTTCATCTTTAATTGTATTTTCAATTTTTTTCCAATCGACGCCAAAAGGCGGATTAGAAAGCATGTAGTCGAATTTCTCTTGTTGAAGCTGATCTTGCGATAAGGTATTACCCAGTTTAATTTGTTGTACATCTTCGCCTTTAATGAGCATATCGGCTTTACAAATAGCATAAGATTCAGGGTTCAGCTCTTGGCCATAAGCTTTTAAAATGGCTTTTGCATTGAGCTCTTGCACATGCTCGGTACCTGAAGATAAAAAGCCTCCTGTACCTGCGGTCGGGTCATAAATAGTACGCACAATACCACGTTGCGTTAACGCTGCATCGTCTTCACAAAAAACCAAAGAGGTAGTCAGTTCTACGATATCGCGTGGCGTAAAGTGTTCTCCTGCGGTTTCATTGGAGCTTTCTGCGAACCTGCGAATCAGTTCTTCAAACACCAAACCCATGTCGTGATTAGAAACGCTTTGCAAGCTGAGATCAAACCCTGCAAATTTTTCGACCACTTTGTACAGCAAGTTGGCTTCGCGGAGTTGATCGATAAAATCATCAAAATTGAAATGGGTAAAAATTTCACGCGCATCGCTAGAAAAGCTTTGAATGTAATGGTTTAAGTCTTGGCGCACTTGGCTCGAACTTAATGTCGAAAAGGTTAAAGGTGAGGTGTTGTAAAACTTCAGCTCAGGCTTGTTAGTGCGTTTGCGCTCATTGTTGATCTCGTGCAGCAAGGCGTCTTCCATCATCTCTTCAGAAATGCCACTATTTTGATACTTTTTATGCGCTGCAACCGCTGTGTCTTGCGTTCCTTCAAGAACACATTCTAATCGACGTAATAAAGTAAAAGGAAGGATAATGCGACCATATTGCGATTGCTTAAAATCACCGCGTAATAAATCGGCAACCGACCAAATGAGTGAAGCCAGTTGACTAAAATTTTGTTGAGCCATGAATATACCTATCGAAAAAGAAGGGAACGCCAGATAAAAAACTAAGCGCCTGAAAAAAATGTAAAAACTGAAGCGATTATATCAAACAAGCTTCAGTTGCGTCGATAGGGTTGAGTAAGATATCCAGTTTATTAAGTTAAGGTTTGAAGGATGAAAAAAAACGACCCGAAGGTCGTTTGGAATTCACTGAACGCTTGAAGGCTTGACTTCAATTTTTCTAAGAGGCTAGGTAGAAAGTACGTTATTTTAAAGTCATAAATCAAAATCTTTATGGCTTTCATATGTACTTTGTTTAAAGTCTTTACTGTGTCCAAGGACTTCTTGTTTTAAACCGATAAAATCAGGATAAATGGATGTGGGCGACATACCTAAGCGCAATAAATCTTTTTTAGCTGCTTTATTTTGTGTGCCTTCAAAATCATTGTTTAAGACGATTTTAAATAACTTGATATCAGAGTAATCCTTTAAAGTGTGTGATAAGCATTGATCGCCTTGATCGCCCGTAACATAAGAAAAGTAGCCTTTTTGGTTCACGATGCGCTGATTATTGAGCTCAGGTACTAAAAAATGCACTTTTTCTTTTGTTTCAGATTGGGGCTTAAATTCCTCTGTCAGCATTTTAATATTTTCCTCTGGTATGCTTACAACCCATAAACAGATATCCGTAATCGGTGTTTCATTAAAATCATCGCCTTTGGCTAAAGCAAAATAAAGAGCAGTTAAAGGCGACTCGGTCCAATCTAAATAATGCGTGGGAATACCGTAATGCTGCATTTGGGCTTCGAGCTCTTTTTCTCTTCCTTTACGGAGTAGAGCGCTATCAAAGTCGTCAAGAAATTGATTGGCTTTGAGTTGAAACGTTTTTTTATAGGCATCAAATTTATTTTTTTGACCACGATAAATCGTCGGTTTCAGCTCCCAATCAGCATCTTCATGACCTCGATATAATAAAACAGAAAACTCATTTTCTTGTTGAATCTCTTTAATCTGGACATTGATTTCAGACCAATTCTTGCAATCATAGGTTGTATATAACTGTTCGGTCTCTATTTCAGTCTCAGACTCTTTATTTTGGAGACGAATGGCTTTTGCAATATAATTTTGAACTACTTTATCTTGAGGATTTACATCTTGGGCGCGTCTCAAATATTCGAGCGCAGAGTCATAATCTTCTTTAGAGCCGTATGCTATGCCTAGGTTGGTAAGTGTTTGAAGATCATCAGTCTTAATGTCCAATAAATGATGAAATTGCTTTATAGCTTTCTCAAAGTTACCTTTATTGAGAAGTGTGGTGCCAATGTTATTAAGTGCACCAATATGTTTTGAGTCAATTGTTAATACTTCTTGAAATTGTTGTATAGCTTGGTCATAGTTATCTTGTCTTAAAAATACTGTGCCAAGATTATAAAGCGCATTAATGTTTTCAGGATTAATATTTAATACTTTCTGAAATTGTTCGATAGCTTGATCGTGATCACCTTTCTTTGCAAATACGAAACCAATATTATGAAGTGCTTCGATATGTTGAGGTTGATTTTTTAATACTTTCTGAAATTGAAGCATAGATTCATCGTATTTACTTTTCTCTAAAAGTGTGATGCCCAGATTATAAAGCGCATTAATGTTTTCAGGATTAATATTTAATACTTGCTGAAATTTTGTCATGGCTTGATCGTGTTTATCTTTCTCTAAAAGAGTGACTCCAAGATTATAAAGCGCATTAATATTTTCAGCATCAATTTTTAATATTTTCTCAAATTTCTCGATGGCTTGATTATAATTACCTTGCTCCAAAAATGAAAAACCAAGCTCATTAAGTGCATCAATATTATTGGGTTCAATATTTAATATTTGTTGAAAGTGTTCGATAGCTTTATCAAACTCATTGTTATTTACAAATGACAAACCAAGATTATAAAGTGCATTAATATTTCTAGGATGAACCTTTAATACTTTCTGAAATTGTTCGATGGATTGATTATATTCACCGTGCTCCAAAAATGCATATCCAAGATAAAAAATCGCATCAGGATGCTTAGGTTTAATCTTTAATATGTTTTGATACTGATCAATCGCTTGGTCATATTCTTTTTGCTCTAAGAAGTTTTTACCTTGTTGAAGCATCTTTTTTATAGACGGTGGTTTCCTTGTCATGTTGGTATCCTTTCTGTTGTGTATCGTTTGGGTGAGATTCAAAAGAGGTGATCTGGAACCTATGCGATATGAAACATCGATTTATTTACGGTTAGACGAGTTTGTGAAATGCATTGTTTCGATGAAATAGAAAAGTCGTCTTGCCGATAGAATAAACCTATTTTGTAAGCGCAGATACTTTATCAGAGTCATAATCAAAACTAAAACATCTATGATGATAGGTGTTGCTTTATTGAGCTGTACCAAAGCTTAAGCGTTGCATACCTAAAAAAATGTTGTACGATGATGCACTGAAATTTATAAGATAAAAATAAGCAGTATGCATCACATTTCTTCAACCAATTTATTTCGTATTA
>DDNL01000056.1 GCA_002341165.1 Shewanellaceae bacterium UBA2521 | reverse complement strand
TATAGCTTTGATAGGTCATGAAGTAGCTGTCTAGGAGTATTGATTTAAGTTCCCATTTGGGTAGTCAATTGGATGGATGTCTTGGATTTTATTTGTTAATAAAAATAAATTTTTTGGTTTTTTTAATTACTTTTTGAGTATTCATGATCATGAATCAATTGCTTTCATCTTTTTTTGAATTATCTCACGCAAATATCGTAGATATATTGATGCTACTTACCATTGCCACTTATGGTTCTATATAAAGAATTAAGTGTTAGCTGTTTAAAAAAACAAGAATACACCAAAAAAGTATTCACAAATTTGATTTTATATATTATTATTTGTTGCGTTTGAGAATTATTATCAAATGGATGTAAGCTTCTTAGTTACTTAACAAGCACGCATTATTATTATAATTATAAATAAAAAATATTTAAGGGGATTCATTCCTATGCATAAATTTTTCAAAAAATCTTTACTGTCTTTAACTCTGTTTTCAGTGTTCTCTATTCAAGCTGCTCCAGTTGCTCCAACTGAGTTGAATCAAGAAACTTTGCATCAAGTTCTTGGCACAAAAGCTTCTGATATTATGAACAAATATAATTTGTATTTTGATTCTGAAGACCAAAAATTAATTTGGTTTGTCGCTAAAACAGGATCGGCTAAGCCTAATCAAAAATCGACACGGAATAGGTCTGTTTTTCGGATAATATCTAAAAGTCTAAAACAAAACTCCTTAGAGAAGAAATTACTTCCAAATCATAAAGGGATCCATTCTAGAGGGTATTTCCATTCTACAAATGATACAGGAGCGAATCAATCTGCTTTAAATGATTTATATGCAGCTGCAACGACAGCAGGCTTCACGGTACAACCTGCAATAGCTAAATCTTCAAAGTTAACATTTGTCTTATTCGGAAAAGATGTGGACAGAGATGGTTATCCAGATGTTGATTGTGAACTCAAACAAGAAATAAGCTCATCTTTAACCTATCCTCAATGTACTTATATAGTTGATGGTGAGGTCTTAAATGTACCAGAAGCTGTGCCTGTTTTAGATATAAATTCTAGATTTAATTTAAAAGATAATATTACGAATAATTGGGTAAGATTTACTTTTCAAACAGTGAGCTCTCAAGAAAGTATTGAATTATTTAGAGACTCTTTACTCAAGACAAAATCTTTAGATGCTCTTCTTTATGCTGATATGGAGTCGGAGTTACAATCTTCAGCTCAAACAGAACAAGCTCGATTCAAAGTTAATCTAACGCAAGCAAATAAAGCGGCATATGAGTATGCTGAAGCCCATAATTTTGTGTGTAAAGATAGTGATTTGAATGCATTAGCAGAAAAAATTATCATAAACAAATGGGTTGATATTGATGTATACAATCAAACATCCCAAAAATGGGAAACCATTGATTTTGACAATACAGATCAAGATACGTTGACTGAGGCTGTGGAAAAAATTAAAGCAGAATTTATTTCTGGACTTTTCCAGCCTATTCAAACAAGAGAAGATAAAAAACATTCAGTTTTTGTATTCAAAAAAAATATAGATCTGTGGTGGCATCTACAGTTCTATCAAAATGTTTCATGGAGCCCTAAAACAACATCAGTAAAAGCTTCAACTCATTATGTTATAGATTTAATAACAGATCATGTGACTACTCTAAGACTTAAATAAAATATGTTCTTGTACAACATTTTATTTTATATGGGTCATTTTAAAATGATAAAACAAAATGATAAAACAAGACATCCAAATGATAAAACAAGACATCCATATATGTCTTGTTTTTGTTATTTAAAATAACATCAATCAGTCCAATTAATACTGCACTTATTAAAATGCACTGGTTTAGTCATAGTCCTCCAGCCATATCGATAAAATTACCAGTAACGTAAGAAGAACTTTGACTTAGAAGCCATAGAATGGCTTCAGCAACCTCTTCAGGATTTCCACCTCTTTGCATCGGTAAGGTTGGAGCAATCTGCTCGATTCTATCTACAGAGCCATTATTGCTATGAATATCTGTATGAATAAAACCAGGCCTCACACAGTTGACTCTGATCCCTTCGGCAGCAAGCTCCTTAGCTAGACCTATGGTCAGAGAATCAATAGCACCCTTAGAAGCAGCATAATCAACATACTCATTTGGAGATCCAAGTCTGGATGCAGCTGAAGATACGTTTACAATACACCCTCCTTGGCCACCATGCTTTAAACTCATCAATGTTATAGCCTCTTGGCAACTATAAATTGTACTCATGACATTGGTCTGAAATGTTTTACTGATACGACTCATGCTCATCTCAGCAAATTTCTGTCTTTCTTGGATAATACCAACATTATTTACGACACCATAGATAGAGCCATATTCCTTGAAAACAATGTTAAAAAGATCTTTAACACTTTTAGAGTCAGACATATCAGCTTGCTTAATCAAACAAGTACCCCCAGAAGCTCTTATGATAGATGCAACTTTATCAACACTTGCCTTATCCTTGAGGTAATTCAAACAAACCGTATACCCTCTTTGAGCAGCAAGAATTGCTGTGGCTGCACCTATCCCTCGAGAACTCCCTGTAATAATAACCACTTTATTTGACATAAATTATTTCACCTATGATTTAATGAATTGTGTAGACCACTTGTTTCCCGTTTTAAGAAGTAAGCCATTAATTAATGTTAATAACCAATTCATTGGCCTATAAAAATCTACCATCAGAATGATACGATAAGAATGACTCTTATTGATCTCTTCATGCTCATAAAAGTCACCGATAATAATGCTCTGACTTGTTTGCCATGTATAAAACTGGTCATCTACTCTAATACAAGAGGTGGTTTTTCAGGTACTTTGATACCTAAATGATATCTCAATATGCCTGCAAAAGGGCCTGTATGTGGAGCTATCTCCACACTAGGCTCTAAAATTGATATGCTAATGCTATGAACGTTCTTTAATGCCTTTAAGTGCTTCATTGTTATAGGGAAGTTTTTTTCTGCTTCAGGGTTGTGTGTCCCATGATTTTTAAATAGTGTAACCTCCAATCTTCTGAAACATCTTTTGCCCTTATAGGATCAATATCTTTATATTTACGAATTTTAGTTTTAGAGACAAAAGATAAAACTTCACTCTGTACTCTATGAAAATCTTCTTCAAGAAATGAAATATCAGGAAAAATAGATTTTGGACAACTTAAAGACTTTCGTATTTCTTTTACACTAAATAGAAGAAATAGGGACAACCACCAACCTATGTCAGCTAGCGTAAGACAAGGGTATTGAATACGAATAGGTGTTTTCACCTTAAAGCACATAGGTACAGATTTCATTAAGAGAGCAAGCATGCTTGTTAAACTCGAATATATGTCAGTATACCTGCTTTAAAGCAGGACTAAAAAACCTATTTATTGTGCTTTACAAAAAAGAAAAGAGAGATAAAAAAACCAAGGCATAAAACCTTGGCTTAGGATAAATATGTTTGATAAACAGGAAGCGTCCATATATGTCCTGTATTTTACAACTACATTACCCTATGAGAGGAACGCTCCTCTGCTTTTCGTTTCCAAAAAATGGATTGCTCTTCATTCTTTTTTGTACCGAGACCTTCATGATAAGCATTACTTAACTGCTCCATTGCTTCAGAACTTCCTTGTTGTACTGCTTTTTGAAAAAGCAAGAAGCTCTTTTTGAGATCTTTTTTAACACCACAGCCCTTTAAATAAAGTAGACCTAAGAGATAAGCTGCACGTGGTATGTTTTCTTCATGAGCTTGTTTTAAATAAAATGCAGCTTCGCTATAATTTTTATTAATCAAATAATACTCTCCCAGTATTTGGAGCGCGGTACTACTTTCATGATCAAGAGCATCTCCTAAAAGGTACATACCTTTTTTTACATTTTTCTTGACGCCTTTTCCTACAAGGTAGCATTTAGCCAAAGCAGACTGAGCGTCGTAATGGAATTGAGAGGCTGCTATTTGATAGAGTTCACAAGCCTTTGTATGATCTTTGCTTACGACTTCTCCAATTGAATAAAAGTCGCCTAAAAGAAATGTTGCATCGGGTATATGTTTATCTGATGCTTGTTTTGCAACTTGATAAGCTTTTTTCTTATCTAGCTGTACTCCTTCCCCTCTAGCATAAGCTAAAATGAGTGAAGAGATTCCATATGGAACACCTAATTGTGCTGCCTTTTGAAAAAGTGAGAAGCTCTTTTTGACATCTTTTTTAACACCTTTACCCTGTAAATAAAGTTGACCTAAGTTATAATAACTACGTGGAATATGATGTTTATAAGCTTGTTGAATATAAAAGAAGGCTTTATTATGATCTTCTTTTACTCCAATTCCTTTGTAATACAGCTCACCTAACCTATCAGCTGCTTCATAATTGCCATGCTTTAAAACTTCTTCATAGAGAGTTATAGCTTTACTGATATCTTTAACCATACCTTGTCCTTCGAGGTAGCAGTCAGCTAAGGAGAATTTAGCTTCATTACTCCCTTGAGAGGTTGCTTTTTCGTATAATTTACATGCTTTTACAAGATCCCTTTTTACTACATTTCCTCCACTCCAATAAAAATCACCCAATCGAACTGTTGCTGCAGCTATATGTTTGTCGGATGCTATTTGTGCGAGTTGAAAAGATTTTTCTAGATCTTGTTTTACTAGTTTGCCATCAGCGTAAATAAAACTGAGATATTCTGCAGAATCACCCGTAAAATCGTTGCCCAATTTTTGAGCTTTTAAAAAATATTGAAAAGCTGCTTTCTCATCTTTGGGTACTATGGTGCCGTCAAAGTAAACGGTTCCTAGTTTAGCATAGGCACTTCCATTTCCCTGTTCAGCAAGTTCTAAATATAGTTCAAGAGCTCTTTTTTTGTTTACAGGTATACCTAAACCACGCTCATGCAAGTCAGCGAGGATATCATTTGCATAGAAATAATGATTTTGATGCAGCTCTTGTAATAGATGATAAGCCTTTTCATAATCCTGCATTGTACTTGCAGCTTCCACATAACATTTAGCGAGCTCATGTAAGTTCGGATAATATTGTTGGAAATTATCAGGATTTTTATGCAGAGCTCTAGCTTTTTTAAAATAAGAACAAGCTTTAGGTACATCTTCACGAACTAGTTCAGAATATCTATAAATCCATCCAGTTTCGTATAGTGCTCGAGCATCTTTCAGAGAAATTGCCTTTTTGTAATAATTGAGAGATTTATGTATATCAATAGGTACGCCTTTACCTAGAAAATAAATCTTAGCCAGCATGGTGAGTGCATCACCGTTATTAGAATCGGCTAAACTGTGTAGCCATTTCATGAGCTTTTTAGGATTAAGATGCTCTGCCATACCACTCAAGTACATGTTTCCTATATTGTGTTGAGCTTTTTTAGAGCCTTGCTCTGCAGCTTTGAGCATCCAATCTAAGGACTTTAAACTATCCTGAGGTATGCCTTCTCCTTTTAAGTATAATTTGGCTAAAAAAAGTTGAGACTCCTTATCTGAATATTTAGATTCATGCTTTTTTGCAAGTATAAATGCTTTTAAAAAATTACCTTGATCATAAGCTAATATATATTCGGGCTCTTGAGCACTTAAAACTGAATTGGAAAATAAACAAAACAGAAATAAAAAAAATATCACTTTTAATTTTAACATATACTACATCCTTTTAATTTGTAAGTTTTTCATGAGAGTTGTAGGTTTGGTGTTGTAGCTGTAGTATCGATTAAACCTTCTTTAGTTAATCTATACACTTTATGTGCTGATGCAATCGTTTCGATTCTATGCGCTACCATAATGGTAGTTATACCTAGGCGAGAAACCGTCTCGTTTATAGAGGATTCATTTTTCACATCTAGATGAGATGTTGCTTCATCTAAAAATAATAATTTAGGCTTTTTATATAATGCTCTGGCTAGCAGGATACGTTGTTTTTGCCCCCGGACAAAGAGCTCGCCATATATCCTACTAGCGTATTGTATGCCATAGGTATTTTCATAATCTCATCATGTATAGATGCTGCAGCCGCCGCTTGACATACTTGGTCTCGATTTGAGTCATTATAAAAAAAACTAATATTATCGTAAATAGTTCCAGCAAAAAGTTGATCACCTGGCATGACAGAAGCAATTTGAGAGCGATATGTTTTTTTACCAAAAGAAAACACAGGACACCCACTCGTTTTACCATCAATAAAGCAAGTTTTTATAACAGTTTCTTTTCTATCATCAAAACAAGACACCTATTCAAAAATATTGATTTAAGTTTGATGGATAAAACCTTTTATAAAGCAATCTAATGGGTGTCTATGAATATGCTTTGTTGGCTAGGAGTTTTATTTAAATACCTGATTGCAGGGCAAGACATAATATAGATGTTCCTTTTTTTAAACCTATTTATCCTAAACCAAGGTTTTATACCTTGGTTTTTTTACACCTTCTTTCTTCATCAAGAGAAAAATCATCATCATGAAGTATCTTATTTACCGAAATATCCTTTTTTACAAGTAGAGTTTTTACTTTTTACCCCTCCAGTGGGGGGGGGTTACTGGATTTTTATATTTTTTTAATCAATTCTTGTTTGATCATTCACATCGGAAAACTTTACTTGACCACTTCAGATTTCATGTTTCTTCAAGGATAAATTTGAAACAAATTTGTGATCAAACAAGTCTTTTATGGTGATAAGTTGTCTTTTATGAAAGCGCTGCTTAACAAGAATAATTTTTTGTCTTATTATCCAATTTCAATAAAAATAAATTGAAATAAAAATTTAAGTATATAGGTTATAAAATGATAAGAAAAAAACTAGTCATAGCGATGACTTTAGCCTGCACATCTTTTTTCACACACTCAGAAGAAATAAAAACAACTCAGACATTTAAGCAAATAATGAGTGAAAAGAAAGATCTACTTGTAAACTCCGTTTGGTATGATGAAGTGCATGGTTATTATTTCAGTATCAGTAACGACCTTAAAGTGAAGACTTATCTGGAAACCTCTGCAGGTACTCTCGAGATAAAAGAAGAAGACCCTAATGATCAAGCTATAGATATTGAAGAAAAAATAATTATCAGTGAACAGGAAGACGGAGTCTATATCACGAATATTTTAGACAGTATAGATCCTTGGGTTTTTAAGAAAGTAGATTATGATATAAAAAATAATTTAGTTGATGAGTCATTTTTCACTCCAGAAAATACTACTTTGTATTATCAAAGATTACTTGATCTCTATAAGAAAGAACTTCAGATATACGATGTGCATATTGGAAAAGATATTGAAAAATCAGGTAAAAGTTGGGATGACTTTAAAATAGAGGATAATGTAAGTGATCCCAAAGGAGCTTTTTTAGACCAAGTTACAAATATATTAAAAACACATAATGATTGTCATAGTTTATTTTTTTCAAAAACAAGAGATCAAGAAGTGATTCATTTTGGCTGTGATTTCTCAAAATCTATTCAGCATAAATATGCTGTTCCTTATCATGAAATTAGAAATAGCTTTGAAAAGAGCTCGTTATTTGATTTGCAGTCAAATTCGGAACTACAAACAAAAATTAATCAATCTACTTGGTCTTATGGTACCTTCAAAACACAGGATAAAAGTACTCAAGATACAATAGGGTATATGAGACTCACATCCTCTCCTAAATTTGAGTCGCAGCAAGATTTTGATACATTTTTAGATCGGCAGATGAGCTTTTTTAAAAAGCAAACATCTGGTTTAGTCATCGATATGCGAGTCAATTATGGAGGGTCTGATAAAAATATGATTGCTTTAGCAGAGCGTTTCGCTGACTGGAGTGCACATCAATTTTCCTATCAAATAAATGAGAATAGTAAAAAGTATTTTAATTATGTAACCGTTAAACCTTTTAAAAATAAAATTTTTGAGCGTGCACCTTATCAAGTGTTTGAATCTCCGAAAGAGAAGCATTACAACCATCCTGTTGTTGTACTGATTTCAAATACGACTATGAGTGCCGCAGATCAATTTGCAGTTGCTATGAAAAAAATGGCACAAGATGTAACCTTTGTTGGCAGTCGAACACCGTCTTCTTATTCTGATCCAACCATACGCCTTTTGCCCAATGGTATGCTTTATACTGTCAGTCAGCAAGATTGGATTCAAGATGGTCACTCACTTGAGCGTGATGAAAACGGCGAGCAGCGTGGTATCTATCCTACAGGTGTGACTAAGGCAGACATACAGACAAAAGGTTTTACTCATAAGAACTATATTCCGAATGAAAAGATAGAAGACTATTATAAGGTAAACAGCCCATCACTTAAGCGTGCTATTGAAGTTATTCAAGAAAAAATAGCGCAGAAGTAATATTCACTTACTACTTTTTACTTATTTATCTAAGCCATCTTAATGATTAAGATGGCTTACTCAGATAATATAGGTAGAGACACCAGATTCCCTTTCATTATTTGTGGAAATATCCTTTTTCATAAGTAGAACTTCTACTTTTCACCCCTCCAGTGGGGGGATACTGGATTTTTGTGCTTTTTTTAATCAACTCTTATTTGATCATTAACATCGGAAAATTTTTTGATGCCTTCTTTTACAGTCTTTTTGAGCGGAATTTTAGGTACTTTTGGGAATAATTTAAGGAGGATTTAAGGTTCCTTTTTGTCAATTTTGAGTATGAAAATTTTGTAACAAAAGTGTTGTGTGATGCATAGATGTAGAGTATAAAATAACGAGATTTTAGTAGGTGACTATAAATAATTCTCTAGATCTGAGATAGCGTATCATCCAATTCACTCTGACCAATCGCTAATTTTAATAAGGAAATTAAAACATGTGCGACTATAGAAAACTTAATATCCCAAGAGAAAATCTTAGTGCTTTAATTGATAATTTCTGTACTAAATATCAACTCAGTTACTCTATGCCAGAAAATCATCCGCAAAATGACGATTCAAGGTTCAGAGTGACATTCACATCCAATGATACAGATAAATTACCTGCCTTAGTGGATTTATACTATGTTAATGATGGAACAACGACTGTAAATTATAGAATTGGAAAAAATCAAGAGTTAGGGAAAAAGTTGGCCGAGTTTTTGAAAAAAAGCGTAAGGGAGCATTCACAAAGTATTTTTCTGACAATAAGAAGTATCGAAGATACTGTCTTGCAAAAAGTTATAGATAGTCTCAAAGAAAGTGAAATTGGCTTTAAAATTGAAGCTAATCCAACCATAAATGAAAAACTCTTATTTAATATTAAGAGCCAATATAACGATCGCATTAAAGTTACTTTATATCAAAATAATACTTTACTTATACAGGGTAAACCGCTTTATGCATATGTAAGGTTCACGCGATTTTTAGCAAAAGAACAAGAAAGTCTGCTCGAACAGGTTGCAGATTTTAAAAGAGAAAATGAAGGTGGTAATAGTTTATTAAGCGACGAAGAAGCTGAAAGTAATCTCAGGAAAATTCTACCACACGTGTTTGATCATATATCTGGAAACGCACGTCAATCGTTAATTGCAGCTGAAAGAATTCCTACCGGTGCGATGGGACTGGAGTATTCCATGCTCCTTTACAATTACTTTCGTTTTCTCGAAAGTACAATAAAAACTTGCTTAAGTAGCTATGGCTTAAAAACAGATTCAATACAAAAGCCAATAGGATATTACTTTAACCAAAAATCTGCGGGCTCGAGACGAAATGAGTGGGATAATATTTCAAATCAACTTGAAGTTTCGCTCAAAAATGCTTATGCTTTCTACGATAAACAAAGACATACTTACTTTCATGGAGCTGAAGTCTCTGACACTACAAGCGTTATCGATAATATAGAGGTCTACGAAGGTCTTAAGCAAGAATTAGTACAATGCGTTGAACACATTTATCTTACTTGGAAAGCCTAAATATGCAATATGTAATTCACTCCTTTGAAGACATCGTGGTTGTTTGTAGCATCTCATATATATCTCCTATGTCGTTTATATCAAGCATAGAGAAAGACCTGCAACTTAAAAAATATAAAGGAAAAGTCATCTTTGACTTGCTTTGTGTAAACAGAGATTCATCAAATCGTTTTTATGAAGCTGACTTTAATGGCTATAATCTTGATTTAAGTGAAGGAAGAGGATCAGTTATTCAACCTAGTTACCAGCTAGTCGATTATCAATTTGATTTTTATAAACGTCATATTGAATTTTTAAAGAACTCAACCTTGTCTAAACGTTGTCAAAAAAGATTTCTGAAAGTTGCCTGATATACAATAGTTTAAGAACATATTTTCTAATTAAAAATATATTTGGTACATAAAGTTATGACTATAATTGTAGTTATAACCCTATTCACCTTTCCTACTGCAATTCTCTTAAATTCGCCTCTGTACCTAATCAAAAATTTTATCAACCAGAAAGCTCCAAATTACTAATTTATAATTAGCTTAATATGACTATGATAGGCCTCAAGGGATGTTAACTTAAGGTGTTCTAGATGGGATAAAATCCAAGGCACCCATATAAACTGCGTAGGTTTGAAGAAAGAAACCTTTCGACTCTGTAACTTGATGAGTATCTTAGATTTTTTTTTCTTCTCTAAAACCGACTTCCCACAAAATCTGCAAACAACATCACTAGAGCGCTGATTTTTAGTTCTTTTTTTAAGCGGATTAGTGTTTGATTTATTGTAAAAAGTTGTTCCCGTTTTGGTTGTATTTGGGTAAAAAATAAATACGGCCCTATATTTTTATGTAATATTTGGTATGTATCTGGATTTTTTTATAATTAAAAATGGAGGTTATCTAAAACTCATGTATACAAATAAATATCTGTGTTAAAATTTGAAGTAATATATTTAATTACAACACATAGTAAAAAAAAGACAGATTAAAAAAGGGACTGCTTATGAGCTTAGATAGTCAGATTGAAAGTAAAAGAAAAGAAATTTTTACCGACTCTTATCCTATGTCAATTGGAGAACTAGCAAATTTATACATAGATGGGGATTTGGAGATAAATCCTAAATTTCAACGAAACTTTAGATGGACAAATAACCAAAAAGTAAAATTAATAGAATCAATTTTACTAGGTATTCCAATACCTTCTATTTTTGTTGCACAAAGAGATGATGGTGTTTGGGAGCTGGTTGATGGATTACAACGATTATCAACAATATTTTCATTCATGGGGGTATTAAAAAATACTGGTGAAAAGTTAAAAAATGAACCTTTAATACTCAAGAAAACTGAGTATTTATCAGATTTAGAAAAGGTTTCGTGGAAAGGTGATAACAGCTTATCTGATATACTTAAAAGAACTTTTAAAAGAGCAAAAATAGATATTAAAATTGTAAACAAAGAAAGTGACCATCAAACAAAGTTTGAACTCTTCCAAAGATTGAATACTGGCGGTTCTAATTTATCTGATCAAGAAGTAAGAAACTGTTTGTTAATCATGTTAGATGAAAGTGTCTATGAAAGAATACAAACCTTATCAGAATATCCCCCATTCTGCGATACAATCTGTATAACAGAAAGAGCAAAGGAACAAAAATATGATATGGAGTTAACTTTAAGGCTATTATGTTTGGCTAAATCAACAGATGATGATTTGAAAGGTATTGATGAAGTATCTGAATTTATAACACAAAAATTCATATCCATCTGTGATCAAGCTAGTCTGGATTGGAATAAAATTGAAGCAGTTTTTAAAAAAACTTTTGATATTATAAATGATTCAACTTCAGAAAATACTTTTAGAAGAAAAAAAGGTGACGAGTACAAAGGTGCTTTTCAGCTTTCAATATACGAACTTATTGCTACAGGCGTATTTTTGTATTTAGAAAATGATAAACCTGAAGAAGAGTTACCATCTCTAATAGAGCATGTATCTGAACTATTAAGCTCTCACGATGAATTTCAGAGATACAGTGGTTCTGGTCAAAGAGCAAATCATCGATTACCAAAAATTGTAAAGATTTGCAGGGAATTATTTTTAAATGAAGATCAGAAATAAAAATGCTTTTTTTGAGTATCTTGACAAAGATATGTCTAATAGACAGCACGAGCTATCCAATATAAAAGAAATGGTATTTAATGCTAAAAGAGAAATAAATATAAAGATTCTAATAAAATCAGCAATACTTATTTTATATTCACACTGGGAAGGTTCAGTCAAAAATATAACAAAAATTTATTTTTACTATTTGAACTCACAAGGGATGAAATATAGAGATCTGCATAATAATTATCTGACTTTTGGTATGATAAATAAATACTCAACAGACCTTACAAGTAGAAAATTTAATGATGTTAAATCAGTGGTCAGCTACTTAAAAAATGACATTAATGATGAAAAATTTTATGTTAATGTGTCGAACTATGTCAAAACCAATGGGAATTTGAATACTGAAGCAATTACTGATTTATCTGATAAAATTGGTATTTGTACAAATGGGTTCTATTCAAAAAAAACTATTATTGATTATAGACTATTAAAGAGTAGAAATTCGATTTCACATGGAGATTCATCTGCTTTTTTTGACGATTATACTAAGGATGATTATATTGATTTGCATGATAAAATAGTTGAATTAATGATCTATTTCAAAAGTTTAGTTACAAATTTTGTAGCAATGGAATCATATAAGAATAAAGTAAATACTAATACTTAGTATTTAAGCTCATAATACAAGATACCCAGTCAAAGAGTACTGATTTAATAATTTAAAAATACAATATCTCATCAAAAGGTATGATGGGTTATCTATGGATAAAAAAAGGTTTAAGTATGATTTCACCGGAATGAATAAATACAAGACACCCAAGAAAAATAGATTGATTTAGGTTTACTGAAGAGAACCTTGCTATTAAGTAATATAATGGTTGTCTTGGCTTTTTTATCGATTTTGATATTAATATCTAGAATACTTTTAAAAAAAAGGTTTAAACATGATTTCATCAGAATTAATTAGCGCTTATTCAGAATTAATCGAATCTATTATGTGGCCCATTGTCGCAGTCTTTGTAGTCTATTCATTGAAGAATAACATATCTTCTTTTAAATATAAGGACGTAGAGTTTAAATGTCATGAAGCGGTAAATAAAATTAAAGCCGAAACACCTTTGCCCAAAGATATAAAAGAAAAATCAAAAAAATATGAGTATGCTGCAATTGATTCTAAGTGGGCTGTTTTTGATGCATGGATTAAACTATCTGACACTATTGAAAAAAAGTTAGGGATAACATCAAAAAGTTTACGAGTTAGTCCTTGTTCAGCTTTACTTGGAGCGGATATCTTACCTAAAGATAAAGCTCATCGTTTAATAAAACTTCGTGAAATAAGAAATGAAATTGCGCATGGCCAAGAAGTTGATATTAATACATCAGATGCAATTTCATATATAATATTCGCAGGACAGCTCATTGAGTATATTCAAAGTCTTGAAATAAAATAAAGACAAGACACCCAGCCCAAAAAGATTGATTTAAGTTTGGTGGATAAAAATTATTTATAAAACAATCTGATAGGTGTCTATGAATACTTTTCAATCAAAACATCTTATGGGTATTTATAAGTTAATAATTTTTCTTAATTTCTTCATCTAGCTTAGCCATAAAGTCATTACTTTTGGCGAATCGGTCTCCATTTCTTCCCTCATTAACATTTTCTTCATAAACTTTATAGGCTGTATCAAAACTAGATTGAATTACTTCCTTTGATATATCAGAAATTTGTATTTGACGGAGGTCAGTAAATTTAGGTTTATCTGTTTTAGTTAAAGTTACAGATATCAGATAAATAATGTAGAACTTGACATTTCCTTTTATTCCAGTTGTTAAGCCTTCATATTTGATATTCCTTAGAAATACTTCTGTTTTTTTTCCAATAGAAGCTGCTACGAGATAAGACATAAGATCATTTTTTGGTGAATATAGTATTTCATAGCTTTTATCGTCTATTAGTAAAGTAGATGGTTTTGCTCGTGCATATTGCGGTTTCTGCATTGTGATAGATGTTAAACATTGTGCCAAAAATGGCAAGCTAACAATTTCGGCACTTTTTTTACCATTAAGTTTGTGGTAATTCTTACGTCTATCATAAAATAAGTTATGTGGTTTAAGATATTCTTCTATATCTCTGTGGATTGTATCAGTTGCTCTTAGCGATGCATGAGGTAATATAGTCTGACTATTTGTTGCTTTAATAATTTTGGATCTGGATTCTTCTTCCTGTGGAACAATGACTCTAACGAGAATATTTCTGCCCTCATCAGCTGTCTTATTTTTTTTAAAGTAATTATAAATTTCATTTGTGGTTTGTAAGCCGTTTACAATTTCAGGGTTTGTAATGGATAACTCTTTTCCTCCAGGAGCGGAAGCTTCATTTGCAAGAATAGTAACTCCATTATTTAACCACCAAAAGTCCTCCTTACCATTAGTTCTTTCAAGTGTAGAGCTAATGTTTTTATTAACATTAGTAGATCCCTGATAATCTCTTACATTTGATTCAAATATATGCTTGATAAGCTTTTGTTCTGAATCAGTTATAAAAGTGAAATAATCTTTAAGATTTGCAAGTGCAATAAAAACTTTTCCTTGAGAGGATAAAGGATTTTCTGTCAGTTTAAGGGAAAAGTTGTCATTATTTTTTTTATAGTAAAGACTCATTAATTCTTTACATCCAATACTATGAAACTCAACAAATGTATTTACCATAAATGAAGTTATTTCTTTCTTGAGATCATCGATAAGTGATAAGACATTAGAGCTTGGCTGCTCACCTTTTGTAATATAAAAGTACTTTATTTTAAGTAAAGGTTTATATGATAAAAACGCTTTAAATGTTTTTTCTAAGTTTTTGAACTGGTCTATAACAGCGTTATTATATCTATCTATAGGAGTTTTTTCATCTTCATTCCAGTTTAAAAGGTCTTTGCTAACTTTTGTAAGCTTTAATATTGCATCTTCCTTAAATGAATTAGTATTCTTATTTTGTATAATAATAAAGTCAATCACAATATTGCTTCGGATCTTTTTTTCTTCATTCAAGTATATTTCAGTTTCATCTCGATCTATAAGTCGGCCATTAACTAATAAGTATATGAAATCTATTCCTCCATCTCTTGATCCATCACAACAACCTTTTTCTATCTCTTCATGTGAAAGTTCATAATCTTTCAATACCAACGATGTAGTATATGTTGCGAAGTGTTCTGCTCTATCTTCGTGCGAAGGGTCTTGGTAGTTGCTAGTTAAGTCTTGAGAAATGATTTGATTTAAGAGTGTTATATTGTTGTTTTGACTCATCATATATCCTTTATGATAAATTTTTAGATTAAAGTAACAATGCACTTACTATGACAGAAGCTATTGATATAAGTAAAAATGTTTAGTAACACACTGCAATATCGGTATGTCCATCTGTCTGGTCAATAAACTACCATCTCGATAACCAAAATCAACCACTTTTTAATAGCTTAAATTTCGATAACTGTTTTTGACAGGAATGGTTGATCCTGCTTTGCACAATCAAATATTTTGATATATTTATATATCTCACCACTCCAAAAAAGGTATACCTCAATCGAAGCGATTCGGTTATAGGCAAGAATGTATCTTGTTTATTTGCAGAAGCATTAGTAATAGAGCGAATAAGGAGAAGCATGTATTGCAGAGAAGTTACGGTGCATCATGAATGGGTTTCTGTTGGTTTCTGTTGGTTTGTGTTGGTGGAGCTGTCTGCTGGATTGCAGACAGCTTAGAATTAGAAAAAGAGTGAGGTTGTTGTTTATTTATTTGGTGCCTGAATGGCCGAACCCACCTTCTCCACGTTCTGTGTCTTCAAAAGACTCCACAATTTTAAGTTGTGCTTGGACAACAGGCACAAAGACCAATTGCGCAATGCGCTCACCTATATCGATAGTGAAAGGTGTGTTGCCTCTATTCCAGCAAGAGACCATGAGTTGGCCTTGGTAATCGGAATCGATTAAGCCAACAAGGTTGCCCAGCACAATACCGTGTTTATGACCCAAGCCTGAGCGCGGCAAAATAGTTGCTGCAAGTTGAGGATCGCCGATATGAATGGCAATGCCTGTAGGAATAAGCTGGGTTTCACCGGGTTGCAATGTGAGCGGCTCTGATAACAATGCGCGTAAATCCATGCCAGCAGAGCCAGGCGTCGCATAATCTGGAAGAGGGTATTGTGTGCCAATACGGTCATCTAAAATTTTGATATGGATAGCTTGTTTCATAGTCTTGAGTGCCAATTAAAAAGAATTTTAAGGTGGTTAGCATATCAGGATTTACCGCAAAATAAAAAGAGAATCTGTATGTTGCGGGCTACTTTGGCAAGTTGACAATGCTTTATTATATAGAGTCGTTGTTCTGTGCGGTGGCTCTTGGCTGAATTTAACCATCGATGCCTGCGCTGAGAGACAAATGCTTACTCAAATAGATAGTTTAACCTTATTTTTGCTTGATTCGTACTTTATGTTATATGGAGCCTTGATGCATACTTCAGACATAGATTGTGTAGGGAGTGCATCATGGTTTCATGTTTGAACTCTTATCCGAAAAGCCAGCAAGAAGTATTGAGCTGTTCAGATATTGAGTTACTAGCTTATTTATTACAGCATCAAAGGTGTAGCGCAAAGCTGCTTACTGATGTAGAGCAAGTACACCGAGAATATGGCGGTCTGCGAGGTGTTTTACGTGCGCCTTTTTCAGCGTTATCGCAAAGCTTAAAAAGAGCGCCTATACCTTTGTATTTGGCGCAAGAGGTGTGCCGTCGAGCCAGTCTTGAGCGGTTAAAGCGTAGCCATGCTCTTACATCGCCTCAGCTTACACGGCAGTACTTGTTGGCTGAATTATCGGATATGCCTTATGAGGTGTTTGCTTTGTTGTTATTAGATACCCAGCATCGAGTGATGCGCTTTCATCAAGTGTCACAAGGTACTTTAAATACAGCAGCGATTTATCCTCGTGAAGTGGTTAAAATTGTTTTAGAGATCAATGCCGCTGCGGTGATTTTGGTACACAATCATCCATCTGGATTATGTGAACCCAGCCATGCAGATAAAGTAATTACAGAGCGTTTAGTGAAGACATTGAAGCTAATTGACGTACGCGTTTTGGATCATATCGTCGTTGGAGAGACTCAAATTTGCTCTTTTGCAGAAAGAGGGTGGATTAGATAAGATTTTACTTGATCTTTTACCTAAAATTCGGTATAAAATGCGCCTTTTAGAGATAAATAAATTGCTTCGGGTTATGGCATATGAAATTCATTGCATCGAGCTCGAGCGTAAAATAGTTTGTTGGAGACGTGTACATGTCTAGAGTATGTCAAGTTACAGGTAAGCGTCCAGTGACGGGAAACAACCGTTCACACGCTAGAAATGCGACAAAACGTCGTTTTTTACCGAATCTACACACCCATCGTTTTTGGGTTGAAAGCGAGAACCGCTTTGTAAAATTACGCCTTTCTACGAAAGGTATGCGTATTATCGATAAAAATGGTATCGATGCAGTCCTAGCTGACGTGCGTGCACGCGGCGAGAAGGTTTAGGAGATAAGTCATGGCTGGTATTCGCGAAAAAATTAAATTGGTCTCTACTGCTAAAACAGGCCACTTTTATACAACAGACAAGAACAAAAGAACAATGCCTGGTAAGTTAGAGCTGAAGAAGTTCGACCCAACTATTCGTAAGCACGTTCTTTATAAAGAAGCGAAAATCAAATAATTTGAGCACACTTCTTTGGCGTTAAAATGAAAAAACACCTTATTTATGAAGGTGTTTTTTTGTTTGTGCTGCTTTTTGAGCTGGGACTGCATACTTGCTGAACTGCGTTTTTTCAACTAAACCTAGAATTAAGGTGAAGTGATTATTGTTGTTGGGCATCATGCAGTCTAAAGTAATTTTAGTGGTGTTAGATGGCTTAAATTTTCAAGTGGCGCAAGCTTGTATGGGATATATGCAAGGTCTTGTGAAAGCCAAAAAAGCGACTTTGTATCGCGTTCAATCCGAAATTCCTTCTCTATCTCGTCCTTTATACGAATGCATTTTAACAGGCAAAACACCTATTGAAAGCGGCATTATGCATAATGATGTGGTGCGCTTGTCTCAATATCCTAGTATTTTTAGTCGTGCCAAAGAGGCTGGGCTCACTACTGCTGCAGCGGCTTATCATTGGATGAGTGAGTTGTATAACCGTGCGCCTTACAAGGCTGCTCGTGACAGATTTACTCATAATAAAAAATTGAATATTCAACACGGTTGCTTTTATCATGTTGATCATTATCCAGACAGTCATGTTTTTGTTGATGCAGAAGCATTACGCTTACGCTATCGCCCTGATTTCTTATTAGTCCACTCGATGAATATTGATGACGCAGGACATCAAGAAGGTTTAAACTCTAAAGCTTATCGTAGTTCTACCCGCGCTGCCGATGGTTTATTGGCACGTTATATTCCCACTTGGTTGGCTCAAGGTTATCAAGTGATGGTCACCAGTGATCATGGTATGCATATTGATTGTGAGCACGGCGGTTTATCGGCACAAGAGCGCGAAGTGCCTTTATTTTTATTAGGCGGTGCATGGCACATGAAAAGTATTGCTTCTTTGGCTACATTGAAGCAAGTCGATATTTGTGGTCTCATTTGTCATCAGCTTGGCGTAGACTAAATGTTAGTGTTCATGTTTGCTGCAACAATAACTAGAACTAAAAGGGAGATTGTATGACGCATCAACTGGTTGTTTTTGACTTAGACGATACCTTGATTGGGCGAGATTCTGGCTCGTTGTGGCTGGATTTTTTAGTTGAAAAAAAGATTATCAAGCAAGCAAACTTTTTAGAGCAGGCAGCAGACTTTGGTAAAGAATACGCTCATGGTCGTTTAGATATGCCTGCTTATTTGCGTTTCTCTTTGGCGCCTTTAGCGCACATCTCTATTGCGCAAATTCAACAATGGGTTGAGGAGTATATTACCGAAAGAATAGAGCCTGTGATGTATCCTCAAGCACAAGCTTTGATTAAGCAGCTCACACAAGCAGGTACGCCTATGCTTATTATTTCAGCTTCGGTTTCGTTTATTGTGCAGCCTATAGGTAAGAGAATGGGAGTGGAGGATGCGCTGGGTATTGATTTGGTTGAAAAAAACAATTGCTACACGCCAGAGATTTTAGGTGAAATGAGCTTTAGAGAAGGAAAAGTGACTCGGCTTGAATCTTGGTTAAAAGAGCGTAATCTGCGCTTTGACGAAATTATTTTTTATACCGACTCTTTTAATGATTTACCTTTATGTGAATATGCCGATGTTGTACATATGATCAACCCTTGCGATAAGTTGGCCGAGGCTGGACAAAAGCAAGCTTGGCACACACATCACTGGCAACTGGCATAGTGTTTGAATGCAGCTTTTAAAGTTAAGTGAAACATTTAAACCAGATCAACCAGTGTAGATCATACTGATAAGATGTCGATCAGATTGGGGATGTTTTATGGAAGCGCCTGAGCGCAAGTTATCACAGTTAAGCGTGGCTGATGCACTGAAGAAAATGCTTTCAAGTGCTTACACCATAGATGAAACAGAGCGCGTTGATATTTCTGAATCGGTATCGCGTGTTTTGGCACAAGATTTAAAAAGTACCACGGACTCTCCTCCTTTTCATCAAGCTTCTGTAGATGGTATTGCTTTTTGTTATGCTGATTTGGCGTTGAACAAATCTTTTAAGTTGATTGAATCGACTGTTTCTCCCAAAAGCGGCAAAGTTCCAACCTGTGATGAAGGTGAATGCATGTTTGTCGTGATGGGCTCGCCTTTGCCACAAAGGTGCGACACAGTACAGAAGCAGTCGCTCGTTGAAGTGCTTGAAACAGGATTAAATTTAGGTCACGTAGAAGCGCAAGGTCAGTATGTGCGTGAACGTGGTGAAGAGATCAAAGCCAACAGCAGTTTATTTTCTCAAGGCAAGCGTATTAGTGTTGCCGATATTGGTTTGTTATCGAGCGCAGGCGTTCATTATGTGCGGATTTTCAGAAAGGCGCGTGTGTCGCTGCTCTCTATTGGTGACGATTTACGTTCAGCGGGCGCTGAGTTAAACAAAGGTCAAAGATTTGATTCGAACCGTTATATGCTTTCCGCGCTTCTAGCCAGTTCGCAAGCAGAACTGATTGATTCGGCAACCATCTCGGATGACTATGCTGCGCTGACCGTGATGATGCAAGAGGCAGCGGTGAAGTCGGATTTAATTTTGTTGTCGGGTGCGATGTCGGAAGAAAACATTCAATACATGAAACGTGTTTTGAAAAAGCAATATAAGATGTCGTCTTGGCAAATTAAATTACAACATGGCAAGTCGTTAATGTTTGGTAAATTAGAATCCCACGCAGGCCGTCAAACTTTATTTTGTGGTTTGCCGAGTCACCCTGCATCAAGCTTGATGTCTTATTGTCAGCTTGTGATCCCTATGCTCGATAAGTTGTCAGGTATTGATGTGTCTGAATCGGTACGATTTTTAGCAACTCTGACGCAACCGATTGAGAAAAAAAGTCATAAAGTAAATTATTTGCGTGGTTTTTGTGCTTCAGATGCACAAGGTGAATTACAAGTGCATGCGCATGCTATGCAAGATGAGCTGACTTTAACATCTTTTGCTGAGTCAAACTGCTTTATTATTCTTCCAACACCTCATCAAGCATTAAAGCCAGGTGATAAAGTCTGGGTAGAGTACTTTCCTACAAGTTTACGTTAGTTTATTCAAGCTTTCTGACTAAGGAACTATGATTCCATATCCTTTCTCGCTTTTTCCTTTTATGAAATAGGTCTATACTTTGGATAAATATCCAAATCAATTTGACTCTTTAGGTAACTGAATGCAAGGGAAAAAAGTTCAGATAAATCGATACTCAAGAGCATTTCTTAGGTGGGTGTCTTGTTTTGTTTATCTCTTTGTCTTTTTACAACCTGTGCAAGCGAATACTTATGGCTTCTCGAATCGACATCATGTTGTGACGATTTCGAATGCGCTTAAATTGCAGCATGAATCTCCTGTAACAGTGCGTGGTTATATCATCAGCTCTTCAGGTCCTGAGCACTATCTTATTAAAGATAATACAGCAAAAATTCTTACTAAGATTGAAGGCGAAGTCTGGAAAGATTTGACCGTGGATAGTTACACTAAAGTTGAAGTGCAGGGGCAGATTATTCGGGAAGGAAAAACCGTTAAGATTGAAGCTGATTTAGTGAAGATATCTAGGTAACATTTATCCTAGTTCATCATGAGGATTTTAGGTTACCGATGCATGTCACCTCAATAAGGATTGTTCTTGATGAAGCATATTGATTTTAAACCTGATTTTTACGATCAATTTCAATGTGTGGGTCCTCAATGCTCAGATAGTTGCTGTACACACTGGCATATTTTTGTCGATCAACCTACGTATGAGTTTATGATTTACAAGAGTAAGCTCAAAGATCAAGCGCCTCAAGCTTTTGTACGTACGCCTCAAGGTAGCGATTATGCTGAAATTAACTTAGATGAGCAAAAGCGTTGTCGTTTGCTTGATGACGAAGGTTGGTGTTTAGTGCACAAACTAGACGGTCTTGAGCATCTATCAAATACCTGTCGACTTTTTCCTCGTAAAGCATTACATCGAGGCAACAGCCTAACAGAGCATGTTTTGATGCTTTCTTGTCCTGAGGTAGTCAGAATGCTGATTCAAACTCCTGAAATGATGGTGTTTGACCGTTTGGATACGCCTGAGCCTCAAGCTTTTGACGCAACCGATTATCACTTGTATCGTCGGCCACATGGTTACCGTACTCAATTAGATTGGATGCATGCGGTGATTGATTCTGACTATAGTATCGAAGAAAAATTATACATTTTAAGCGATGGCGTGACCCGATTGAACAAATATGTAGGACATCCGCCTAACTTTACTTCGCATCTTATTGCAATGGCACAAAGTAATTATCAAGAGCAACAAGTAGAGAGTTTTCATCAAGTCAAAGTTAATACCAATTTACAAGGCTATCTTTATATCCATTTCTTAGAGCTCCTCCAAGGTGAAAGCTATACCTCAGTGATGGAAAAAAGTCCTCGGCTACAGGCTTTGCTCGATCGCTTAGTGGCTTTGTTTAAGCAAGACGAACGTCCTATAACCAAAATTAAAAAAGTACTCGAGCAACCACCAGTTTCTTATCACTTGTATCATCAATCTCGACCTTGGATCACGTCGAATTATTTGCTGTATCGTATGTATATGGATGATGTGCCTTCAATGACCAGTGGTCAGTTTTTTTACTATTTTCTCTATGAGTTCTTTTATATCAGTACCACACTTAAACTGATTGCTGCGGAAGATGTCTTAACCGATGAGGATGTGATTTGGGTGATACAAAGCTTTCATAAATCTATTTCAGGTCGTACCTTTGTTCGGTTGCTTGATGAGCTTGACAGAGACTATAAAGCATTAACAGGTCAAGCTCTTAAACCTTTACGTCTTCTTGCACCTTGTCCTTTTCAGTCTAAATCACGAAATAAAGCCACACTTTGCGAGACAGATGAAGGGCTTAAAAGCTGAGCGCCATAAGGCGTATCATGATGTATGAGGTCAATTTTAACCTGCTTGTTTTTCATATAACGCTTGCCGTTAAATTTATATTCAATAAAGTCATCTTCATCGAGTGCCATTCTTAAACTATACCAGCCTTTGCCTTTGTCAGGTGTGGCCAAGATAGGTGGATTGGCTCTTTTGTGTTGTCCTACTTGCTTGTAATGATTTTTTTGCAGATCCCAGTGAAAGATATAGTTATGACAAGCATCTTGGTTACACAGCTCAGGTCCCATCACATGTACAATCGCTTCTTTGATGCCATCAGCATTGAGATCAAACCATTTAACGATATAGCGTATATCAGGGTGTTCAACCATAATTTGTTCTTTGATGGCTTGTTCTAACATTTTTTGTCGTTCTGATTGATAAGATAAAGTATCACAATCATATTGTGTGAGCGCAACAAGGCCTACAATCGTGAGCAATGCGAATAGAGGGCCTTTGATTAAATACTTCAATAAGGATCGGTTCATAATAGGGTATCTTTCCTCAAGTCTTCTATTAAAGATGCATGCTAAATTTTTAAGATGCAAGTTTATTTGGCGTGATCTTTGCCTCTATCTTGACATGGAGTCAGCAGGAGCTGTATGCATGCCAGTAGAAAAGATACCACGTTTTTATGATCAATTTTCTTGTATAGGCAGTGATTGTGAAGATAACTGCTGCTCAACGAATTATAAAATTGATATCGATAAAGCGTCTTATCAATACGCTATATACAAAAGCAAATTAACCGATACCGAAAAAAGTTATTTTGTGCGAGATAAAGACGCAAAAAAGAAGAGTGAATATGCCGTGATGCAGTTAAATCACAAAGGCGCCTGCCACTTTTTAACAAAAAAAAACTTATGTAGTCTTTATGATACAGTAGGGTACCAGCGTTTGCCTCAAATATGTAAAGACTATCCTCGAGCTTGGTATAAAAGAGGTGGTGATGTAGAGTTCAGCATGAATCTTTCTTGTCCAGAAGTGGTGCGTAAAGTCTGTTTTGACCCTGATGCATGGGTGATGCGCGAGCAAGAGGTTAAGAAATCGGGTAAACGCGACAAGCCTGAGGGAAAGCCTCTTTATTTTGATCTATTGCGTATGTTTATCGTCAATACTCTGAGTATTGAGGATGCTTCGATGGATGAAAGGATTTATACTTTAGGCATCAGTTTTGCAAATTTACGTCCGTATATTGAAAAACCTCCTGAGAGTATGATCGAAGCCATTATGACGATGCATGACAGCATCACTGAGGGTCATGTTCGTATACTTTATCAGCAGCATCCCAATGGGCAAGTGCAGTCCAGTATGTTTTTTGCTCTGATGATGAACAAAATAAATCTGCTGCTAGGTGAAACTCCTAACTATGGGAGAAGGATGCGCGAGCTTTCTGCAAGATTAATGGATATAGCACAAAAGGTTTTGAAGCAAAACAAAAAGTTTAGTCTTGATGATGCTTGGTTTGATATCATCGCAGATCCTCAAGCACAAGCGCGTTATCATGCTTATATGCAGACCAGACCTCATGCATGGAAAAACTTCATATTACATCTTATATGGAGAAGTGGCTTCCCTCACTATGAAACTTCTTTAGAGATATTTTATTTTGCTATCCTGTATTACATTTATTATCGTCATTGCTTGCTCATTTTAGCGTCTCACCAACCTCTGACAGATGATGATTTTGTTTTAGTCGTTCAGTCTTTATCGAGGCTTGAGAAAATTTCTCCCGACCTAATTCAGAACTTGGCTCGGAGTTTGGTTAATTTATTTGAGATGAAAACGGATGACGGCTTTTCTTTATCGGGACTTTTCTGTTTGAAGCTTGAATACAATGAGCAAGAGCAAGCCGTTGCACAAGGCTTATCTGATGGTGCATCACAGCCTGATACTTCTAGTCCATCTATGTGAAGGGTATAGAATATGAGGCAGCTTTTATTTCCTAAATATTATCGCGACTTCAAATGTATAGGTCCTGCTTGTGAGGATAATTGTTGCACGACCAATTATGAGATAACAATTAATAAAGAAGACTACCAGTTCATGCTTTATAAAAGCAAGTTAAAGGATGAAGCAAAAAATATATTTGAGAGAACGCCTGATCGAGAGACTTACGCACGGTTTAAATTAGATGAAAAGGGACATTGTCCTCTTATAACTCATGATGGCTGGTGCCGTGTGTATATTGAAGATGGTGAAGATCACTTACCTCATGTGTGTAAAACTTACCCTCGTATTGCCGATCCAAGAGGTACCACTTTGGTCGATATGAGCTTAACTTTAGGTTGTCCTGAAGCCGTACGTAAGTTGTGTT
The DNA here is from genome assembly GCA_002341165.1 of Shewanellaceae bacterium UBA2521. Lineage (GTDB taxonomy): Bacteria > Pseudomonadota > Gammaproteobacteria > Enterobacterales > Shewanellaceae > UBA2521. Next base: position 4,794 of record DDNL01000056.1, on the reverse strand, counting down.
TTGATCCTGATGCCCTTACGTTCTATGAACGCAAAGAACGCGTTAAAGGCAAAATGCCTAAAAATACGTATAAACGTCCTGCTTATTTTAAAACGATACGTGAGTTAGTCAGAGATATTTTATATATTTCAGATGCTTCGTTTGAGGAGTCGCTTTATACTGTGGGCGTTGCGCTTTCCAGTTTATCTTCTTACGAAAATAGCGAAAGCAAAGATGTTTTTGAAGCGATTGCTCAGGTAAGAGATCAAGTTGCACAAGGGTATCCTCGCATGATGTTTCAACAGCAAGCGAGCTCTTTTATGCATCAAAGTGTTTTTTTATCTTGTTGTATGGAACGTATCGAGATTTTTTTAGTGCATTATCCCGATTCAAATCGACGCTTACGCCATTTGTTTGGCGAGTTTAGAAAGCTTCTCCCAGAAGAACTGCGCACTGAGCCTTTGCATAAGCTTTCTTCATTATGGTTGGATAAGCTTTCCAATCCTCAGGCCTTGAAGCGTTACCACTCCTATATCAAGAAGCACCCTCAACTGTGGAACAATTATGCATTATGGCAAGCCAATGATATGGACTTTCCGAAATCGGTATGGCAGGTGTATTCAACACGGGTGATTTTTCTTTATGTTTATTTTCGCTGTTGTTTAATTTTACTCGCGCAAGATCGTGAGTTAACCGATGACGACTTTGTACTGGTTGTCCAGTCGTTGCATACTGCTTTTCATAATCAAAATATGGTTGTATTTATGAAGCAGGTTCAATTTGGTTTCGATCACTGTTTAGACTTGGCGACTACAACAGGCTTTTCTTTAACACCGCTTATTCTGTTGCAAACTATGAAATCCTCTGTGTAGAGATGCTCAATTAAAGTTTTTATGCCAAGCTCTGATCAGAGCTTAAGTTATGCGAGCATTAAGCTGGATCAACAAAGAATTTTCTCTTGCGTCTTTTTTACTCCTTAAAATTGAAGGTCAAGCGAGGCATCAAGAAAGTGAAGTACTTGATTTGGCAGATAAAGTGCAGCAAAAAATAGAAAAAACACCTTAATTCTTTGATTTGAGACATGTTTTATTTGGTAATTTTACCCATCCCTTATACAATAGCCCAATATAATATATTTCTTATGAATAAAGCGACATGCGCTCTATAGATTCAAATGTATCGCCAGCACAGCAAGCTTCTGTCTCGGTAGAAAAACCTTGCCCTTGCTGCGGGGCACAACTGACCTTACGACGAGGTCAGTATGGTTTATTTTGGGGATGCAAGCGCTATCCTGAATGTGAGCACAAAGAACCTTGTGCAGAACCAACTCAAGTGGGTGCTCAAGACTTAGAAGGAACGAGCTGCCCAAAGTGCCAGCAAAATTTACAGCTTAAGCAAGGGCGCTTTGGTTGGTTTATTAGTTGCTCGTCTTATCCTGCTTGTGATTATCATAGTGCATCGGATGTGGCTTCTGCATCACAAGTGGCTTGTCCTCGTTGTGAGCAAGGTCTGCTGGTGGCGCGAAGCAGCCGCTTTGGTAAGTCTTTTTATGCTTGTAACGCTTATCCAAAGTGTGATTACACGCTCAACCATGCACCTGTAGTAAAGTCTTGTCCGGAATGTGCATCTCCTATTTTGGTTAAGCGTCAATACAGTAATCAACAAGCGCTGGCTTGCCCTGAAAAAAGTTGCTCATATCGAGAATATATACTTCAAGAGAAAGAACAAGAGGTCGATGTGTCTGAGTTTAAATTACCTTTCGAGCTGCTTACGGTTGAACAAGCTGTAGAGCAATTGCAGCAAGATCGTGTTGTTGCGTATCCTACAGAAGCTGTGTTTGGTTTGGGTTGTGATCCGCAATCAGACACAGCATTACAAGCTTTATTGCAATTGAAACAACGTCCAGTTGAAAAAGGTTTGATTTTAATTGCAGGAGAAGTGGAGCAGTTAGCTGATTATGTGGACTGGTCTTTACTTACTCCAGCGCAGCAAGAGCAAGTTTTATCGAGTTGGCCTGCGCCGATTACTTGGGTTGTTCCTGTGAAAAAAGAAGTGAGCTCACTGCTTAAAGGCTCTCATCAAAGTATTGCGGTCAGGGTGACAACGCATCCTGTGGTGAAGGCATTATGTCAAGCTTTTGGTGGAGCTTTGGTCTCGACCAGTGCTAATGTGACGACACAAGAAGCTGCGCTTACACATCAAGAGATTGCAACACAGTTTGCCGAGCAAGTTGATTGTGTGCAAGGTGATTTAGGGACACAGAGCCAACCTTCAAAAATTTATGATGCACGTACAGGAGCATTGCTCAGAACGTAAGCGTATTGTAGGGTTTAAGCGTAAGAGCTTGAGATGCATTCATTTTAGACTTAGAAAAAGGTAAATTATGTCAGAGCAAACAGTGGGACATGCACAGATAGAGCAAGTGAAAACCTTTTTATTGCATTTACAGCAAGAGATATGTACAGCACTCGAAGCGTATGAGCCTTGTGTGCGCTTTCAAGATGATGCATGGTCGCATGCTCAAGGTGGTGGTGGACTTTCCAAAGTGATGGTCGAAGGTGATCTGTTTGAAAAAGCAGGAGTGAACTTTTCTCATGTACAAGGCCGAGAGCTACCTAAATCAGCTACAGCAAATCGGCCTGAACTCGTGGGGTGTGCTTTTGAAGCCATGGGTGTGTCTCTTGTGATTCATCCAAGACATCCTCATATTCCAACAACGCATGCGAATGTACGCTTTTTTGTCGCGACTCAAGAAGGGCAAGAACCCATTTGGTGGTTTGGTGGAGGTATGGATTTAACGCCTTATTATCCTTATGAAGAAGATGTGGTGTCTTGGCATCAAGTGTGTTTGCAAGTGTGTCAGCCTTTTGGGGCAGATGTGTATCCTCGTTATAAAAAATGGTGTGATGATTATTTCTATTTAAAGCATCGCCAAGAAACTCGAGGCGTAGGAGGCTTGTTTTTCGATGACTTAAATGAATGGGGCTTTGAACGTAGCTTTGCTTTTATGCAAGCTGTTGGTCAGGCGTTGCCTCAAGCTTATTTACCGATTGTTGAACGGCGCAAAGCAGAAAAAACAAATGAAGAGCAAAGACAGTTTCAGCTTTATCGTCGCGGTCGCTACGTTGAATTTAATTTAGTTTTTGATAGAGGAACTTTATTTGGTCTGCAAACAGGTGGTCGTACAGAATCTATTTTAATGTCTTTACCTCCTTTAGTGCGCTGGGAATATAATTTTACTCCCACTTTAGGCTCAATAGAGGCTAAACTTTATGATAGATACCTTAAACCACAAGACTGGTTGCAGTTAAATTAAGAGGATCTTTATTTATGCAGCGCTATGCTCTTTTTGGTCACCCGATATCCCATACATTGTCGCCGACAATTCATCGTTATTTTGCTCAGCAAACTCAACAAATTATCGAATATCAAGCTATTGATGTTCAGCCTGTTAAGTTTGAAAAAACAGTGATGGAGTTTTTTCAAGCTGGAGGTATGGGGGCTAACGTTACGGCACCCTTTAAAGAAAAAGCTTTAGCTTTATGCGATGTGCTCAGTGTTGACGCTAAACGTGCTCAATCTGTGAATACGTTAATGCGACAGACAGATGGTGCTATTTTTGGCCATAACACAGATGGAGCAGGTTTAGTTAATCATCTATTACATGCTCATGTACCGTTAAAAGAAGCCTCAGTGTTATTGCTCGGAGCAGGTGGTGCTGCAAAAGGTGCTTTATCTGCATTATCACATCAACCTGTGTCTCGGTTGACTTTAATGAATCGTACCTATGAAAAAGCACAAAAGGTTTTAGCTGATTTACCACAAGATGATCGCTGTACTGCGGTGCCTTGGAATGCATCAAGCCATGCTTTTGATTTGATCATTAATGCAACGTCGATGAGCTTACATCAGCAGCAGTTTTTGTTAGATAAATCTTTGGTGCATGCCGGTACCACAACTTATGATATGTTTTATAGCGCAGATATCACAACCTTTAATCAATGGGCACATTCGGCTGGTGTATTGCAAACTTTTGATGGTCTAGGTATGCTTATCCATCAAGCTGCTTTGGGATTTGAGCTATGGCGCCAAGTTGAACCTGAAGTCGCGCCAGTACTTACAGCTCTTGAAAAGAAATGAGCAGCTTTCTAGTCTAAATAATGATTCTTAAGGCGAACATAATGTTCTGCTGAGGTTTTTAAAGTCAGCTTTTCTTCATCAGTGAGTGCGCGGCGTTTTTGAGCTGGGCGACCTAAGTATAAGTAGCCAGACTCCAAAACTTTTCCAGGGGATATTAAAGATCCTGCGCCGATCATCACTTCATCTTCTACCACTGCACCATCCAAAATAATGCTGCCTATACCAACGAGAACGCGATCTCCAATAGTGCAACCATGTAACATGACTTGATGGCCGATAGTTACCTCTTCACCCAAAATGAGTGGATGCCCCTCTGGGTTGGAGTCAGAAGGTCTGGATACATGCAACATACTTTGGTCTTGAATGTTAGATCGTGCTCCGATATGTATATGATTCACATCGCCACGCACTACAGAAAGTGGCCATAGGCTTGCATCGGCTCCTAAAGTCACTTGACCTATGAGTACTGCTGTGGGGTCAATATAGACCTGAGATCCCAAAGAGGGTGTGTTATCGAGGTAATTGCGAATAGACATAAAGGCTTTCCTTATTATATTTAGTGGTCTGAACGACAGTTTGTTTATCCAATAGACCGAAAAACGCTGTAAAAAGCAACAAAAGACTCGAAAAAGAAGGTGAAAAGTGCTTCTCTGTACGCAAAACAACCGCTTAAAA
>DDNL01000027.1 GCA_002341165.1 Shewanellaceae bacterium UBA2521 | reverse complement strand
ATGTAAGAAAACCCCATATTGCTCAGCAACTGGGGTTAGCTTTTAGTGTAAAAATTTAGTTCATATTAGACTGCTCAGGCAGCGTTTGAAACATCCACAAGGTATCCTCCAGGATTTTTCCAAGACTCTTTGATGTTCCCACAATGATCATGATACATACAAGACTCGTCTTTTGTAGGCCATCGCAAAACATGCCTAACACCTTCAGGAAATATCTGAAAAGTACCAAAACGTCTATTACGCACAGTTATTTTATCATATCTATTATCCTCAGCTCTTTTTGCAGTATTATAGTTAAACACCTCTGTACCCATTCTATAATCACCTCTTTTAACTCCTTCAAGATATGCAGGTAAACTATACACTGCTTCTTTGGTAGCTGAAGGTATTTTGAACCAATTGGTACATAGCTTTAGATCACTTCTATTATATGAAATACCTCTCTCCATTGGTGGTTTATTTCTTAGTGTGTGAGGTCGATTTACTTCAATCTGCTTTTGTCCATCAATAACTGCTCGAATATTTGTTTCAAACTCTTTAGCATATTTAGCATATGAGTTCCAATGAGAAGCGCACATGTGCATTGTTTGACTATTTAAAACAGTATAACCTCCAGTTCTATTCCATTGTGCTATACTTGCCCACTCAGGTTTATATCCTTTAGGCTTTGCTGTGTTAGTAGTTGCATTAACAGAAGTAGCAGTAATCTGACGAGTAAGTGCATATTGCTTTGACTTATCAGCAAAAGTCTGACCCAACTCAGCTTGTTTATGTCCTATACACCAAAGATGACGTATTCCCTGCTCATGATAGAGTGAATGTATGGCAGTTTGTGTATCTTTTACTTCAAGTGTGTGATCAACTGTACTACCAGGAGTATTTAATCTAAGTTTACCAGCGTTAATTTTTAGTATGCCAATGTCATTACGAACAGGCAGCTTTGCTTGTAGCCATGCAACCATAGCAGCATGTTGTGTTAAATTAAAAACTCCATTTACAAGACACATGCTTTGTTCAAGTTCTAAATCTTGCATAAACTGATGTAGCCAAGGTGTTAAATCACCATTATCACGTAAAGCCCAGTTATCTTCTGGTGATATATCTTCACACCGTGCATCATAAGGATTTACATAAGTTTTGCCAGTTAGCAATAAGTTGGTATAGCCATTCACAGGAAAAGCGTTGCGTTCTAAAGTAGCACTTACCAGTATACGATGAGATGATAATGCTTGGTGTACAGCATTTGATTTGCTAAATCGTTGAGCAAATTCTATATCATCAAACTCATCTTGCTCAACCCAAGGTGGACTTCTTTTTTCTACGCCACGATGAGCTTCGTCCTCAGCTTGTAGCACAGGGATGGTTCGTACACCTTCACTTAGGCTACCACTTCGAGTGTGTATAGCATTGTATACCCTATCATAATGGTGTCCATTAGCATTTACCATGAAAAATAGTTTTTCTGATAAGTCAAATCCTCGAATCTGACTAAGAAATAGATTCACATGCTTATCTTTGTTTAAAAATATTATGTTATCTTCATCCCAGCCCTGCTCTTTAGCTTTTGAGCAGGCATCATGTAGCCCTGCTCTAGAAGGTTCTGTAAACATAAGAGGTATCATGGGTTTTGAATGATCACGAGCAGCGGTTAGCATGGAAATTGTTTGCCATGTTTTACCTGCTCTAGTTAGTGCGTGTAGTGCTGTTTCTTTGCCGCTACAAAAATCAACTTGTGGTTGATATAAAAAGTCAAATGTAAATTTACTCATTTGATTGTCCTAGTGTTTAAAAGATTTAGCCGTCCATAGTGAAAAGTTTCACCGACCTTGTCTTTTGTTTAGGAGAGAGATACTATACCTCTCTCACTGAATTAAAATTATAATATATGTATCATGCTTTAGCAATTAAAATTGTTAAGCAACTTGTTTTAGCTGTTCTGGATACCATTGCCATTGCAGCATACGATCCCACAGCTTACGTTTTTTGCCTCTACCTTTACAGCTAGGACGAAGGCAATACTCACAATTACGACCTTTTAGTGTGTCAGCAGTTACTGGACCCAGTACTTCGATAGCGCCGTGAGCATACCCACCAAACTCAACAACCAGTTGATTTAAATCATCAGCTGGAATTTTAAGCCATGTAGTGTCATCAGTAAAAATGTTATAAGTAGTAAAAATATAAAAATCTATCGTATGATCTGGACGAATTTGTACAAAATTATAAAGTGAAGCACTTTGACCACCTAAACTTTGTTTGAGTTCTACTGTGCTATCTTGATAAACTCCATCACCTGATGTTTTATCCAATGCTGGAGTCATATGTAGAAAATCTTTTTGCCAGTTTTCTAACGGTCCAGCAGCTGCTTGAGGACTTATTCCTGTGTGCCATACAATGATAGCTGCATCTCTAAATGTTTTAGCTTTTGCAATCTCTTGTTTATAATCAAGGGTAGTTTTTCTTTCGACATATAAGTTGCGTAAGTTATTATAATCCATACTTATCTCCATATAGTTGAATTAAGGCTCCTTTGCCCAATGAACTTTGACGAGCACTATCATCAGCCATACTATAGTCTAAACCCTTAAAACGTGTTTTTAGAGTATCAACATCAATATTAGCACGAATAAAGTGAACTGATTTAGGACGCCAACGATGAATGTTATCATCTATTTGACCAGGATTAGATCCATAAGCTAACATCACAAAATCTGCTGTTGCAGGGGGTATCAAGTCAACACCTGATCCAGTGTATTTTAAAAATTCCCAATCAGCATGAGTTACTTTTTGTACCACTTTTTTTCTCGGCTTGTCAGATCTACGCCAAATTTGAAAGCAACATTTGACTGTGGTTACTTTTTCGCCTTCAAAAGCATTGTCCACATCTGTACTCGACCAAAGTGTAAAATCAAGACTCAGTTGATTCTGAACACTGGGACGTTTCCAAGTACGAGGTATAATAAAAGCAATGCACTCAGCAAATTTAGCTGCATGATTGAAAAAACGAATAGCATCTTTGTTCTGAGTACCAAAAGGTGGATTACCAATCACCAAATGATTACCCTTCTCACATGACCAATCAAACCAGCTACCGCAATGCATTTTATCAGTAGCAAGTCGAGGATCTATTTCAACGCCTTTGCGTGTATCATCAGGTAGCAAATTATAAAAAGCTCCTTCACCTGCACTGGGTTCTATACAACTATCAAAGCTGTGAACATCTAACTGATCTACACACATCTGTGCTACATCAGTTTTAGTAAAGAACTGATCAAATGTATATACTGCTGCTTGTTTTCTCTTTGTCATCTATTTTCCTAATAGTTTAGACTTTAAATTAGCCCCTGAATCGGACTTTTTGCGTTTTGGCAACGCAGAAGAAGCAGTATTGCTAAGATACTGCTTCTTGTAGGCTTTTATCGCCGCTTT
>DDNL01000080.1:2165-5084 GCA_002341165.1 Shewanellaceae bacterium UBA2521 | reverse complement strand
AGACAAGAGGTATATTCTGTGCTTCACTCAATGTACGCCACGCATCGACCACATTAAATTCATCTGATGGTACATTGAAACAAGCATTCGCATGTTGCACAGCATCTTGATAGAAAAATACTTGATCAATGGTATGTCCTTGATCAATCACCGCTTGAGCAAAACGTAAAGCGTGGTAAGCACTTTGACTCCCAACAGGAGCATGATGCACGCAAATTACAAAATGTTGACGCATAAATATGACGGTTCCTCGTTCAATCTTCTTGTCTCATCAATCATGTATAAAAACTTATAAATCAAATAGTTCTAGAGCATTCTATCATAGAAAGCAGATGCACACTCAACATCTGATCCATATGAGCGCTTCTACCAACTCAGCACACTTAACAAAAAGTGACGCTGGTTAAGTAACGCTAACAAACTCTATTCTAACTTATTTTTCAGAGGCATCACATCTAACAAGAAGATAAAAATTATTGTCCTTTCATATGGTATAGAACATGCAAGTTTGGGTATGACAGGGTCACCTGCTGCAACATCAACATAACATATTTAGGAGTCTATGATTATGGCAAAAGAAAAAAGTAAGAAACGCGACCAAAAAAAACCTGGTAAAACGCTCAAAGAAAAAAGAAAAGAAAAACAAGAAAAAAAAGAGCGCAAGAACAATCCTGAGACACCCTCTTAACCTCGAACCTCAACATAGAAAGCTCAAGGGTTCCCATATTTGTGGGATCCTTGAATCTCTAATTTAAATCATTTAAAGCACTTGGTTGATGGCATCAGCCAAATACTTCACATTACTCTGGCTGATACCTGCCACGCTCATGCGTCCTGAGTCAGTCATATAAATGCCAAACTCATCACGTAAACGTGTAACTTGCTCAACCGATAATCCAGAAAAGCTGAACATCCCTCTTTGATGCTCAATAAAGCTAAAATCAATACCCGCTTTATTATTCGCTAAAGCTTGCACAAGAAGATGACGCATCGAGGCAATCCGTTCTCGCATCATTTTAAGCTCGGCATGCCACATATCACACAATGCTGAATCAGATAAAATTTGCGCCACAATCAAAGCGCCATGTGCGGGAGGATTGGAATATAACACCCGTGCCATGCGCTTCATTTGACTTAAAGCCGCTTCCAAATGATCAGCAGACTCAGTGATCACACTCAAGGTACCAATACGCTCATTGTATAAAGAAAAGTTCTTCGAAAACGAGTTAACAATCAGCATTTCAGGTAACTTCTCTGCACACATTCTCAAAACTTGTGCATCTTGCTCTATCCCTTGATGAAAGCCCAAATAAGCTGTATCAAATAGAGGCGTAACCTGCTGAGCTCGACACAAGTCAACCAGCTCGCTCCATTGTTCTAAAGATAAATCAGCGCCTGTCGGATTATGACAACAAGTGTGCAACAATAAGATGTCACCTGACTGAGCTTGCTGAAGCTGCGATTTCATCTTCGCAAAATCAAGCTGATGCGAAGCTTTATCATAATAATCATATTCTACAATATCAAAACCCACTGTTTTAAAAATCGCCAAATGATTTGCCCAAGTTGGACGACTGATCCAAATACGCTTTGCACCTAAAACATGAAATAAAAAATCAGCTGCAACACGTAACCCGCCTGTACCTCCTGGCACTTGAATTGTACCGACACGCTGTGCTTTGATCACAGCATGGTCTTGACCTAAAAGTAAATTGGTAACGAGATCGGTATAGCGACTTAATCCGGCGATAGGTAGATAACTTTTTGAAACTTCTTCTTTAAGTAAAATAGATTCAGCTTTTTTGACAACATCCAATACAGGTGTAATACCTTGCTCATTTTTGTAGACACCTACACCTAAGTTTACCTTATCTGAACGTGTATCTTGCTGATAAGAGGTCGATAAGCCTAAAATAGGATCAAGAGGAGCAAGCGGTGTTTTTTCAAACATATTTAAAGTCCTTAAAGCAGATATAAAATAAAACCAAACTTATTTTATTTTAAACCTACACTTGAGCTTTGTTAAGAAAAAGACATAGATCAAGATGAAGAAGTATCTATAAAGATGTTCTGGTGCACCTCTCAAGATAAGAAAGAGTCGAGATTTATATGAGGCATGTTTTACTCAAATCCGAAATATACTTTTAAATTTTAGATATTTGGTAAGCAAACACCTCTTTTTATCAAAAAACAAACAACATGGTTATTTTTTGATTGAACAAACGTTATTTTTACTTGTAGTTATTGACATAAAAAGATAAATCAGTAGAATCCACATCTGTTGAGACAACAACACAAAAAAATCTAAGGCGCGATGGCAGAATGGCTATGCTGCGGATTGCAAATCCGTCTATCTCGGTTCAACTCCGGGTCGCGCCTCCACTCAAAAGTGTCATGCCCGGGTGGTGAAATTGGTAGACACAAGGGATTTAAAATCCCTCGAGGGTGACCTCGTGCCGGTTCAAGTCCGGCCCCGGGCACCATTTAACATCTCAAGTTAAATGGTAAAAAAATTCAAGATCAAAAACTCCAAACTCCCTTCAGTACTAAAAAAGAAAATAAACCTGTATTTTTTCCCTTTTCGCATATAATTTATACCATTATTCTATTTTCTATGGTTTACATAATTCATGATAAAGCTATCTAGTCGATTTTCTATCTTTGCCGCGCTCCTCGCTGCTGGAGCTTATTTTGTTTTCTTTTATTCAGCTTCTGAGTCAGATCAAGCAGATCAACAGTCAGATCCCGTTGCATCAACACAAGATACCATACTGGCTTATTCGCAAGAAGAAGAAGATGCAGCATGGGAAGCACTGATCAACCCTGTAATAAAACCTATGCATCACCCTAATGCAGTGATCAAAACCATAAGTGCAGATAAAAATAATCCCGATGAGTTCAAGATCAAAGTGACCAACA
>DDNL01000080.1:0-1836 GCA_002341165.1 Shewanellaceae bacterium UBA2521 | reverse complement strand
GGAACTGCTGACTCATCCTGTGTTAGAAGAAGAAGTTGTATTTCATACTGGACCTGACAAATCTTTTACAGCTCAAGTCGATTCTATTGAAATCACCCCATACGGTAACAAAGTATGGACTGCAATACATACAAGAGATGGTGTACCTTTTTTCAGTCAAGTAACCGTTGGAGATTATATTGTATTAAGTCATGTGACAGATGGCAAAAATACATATCACTATAATATTGATAAATCGACAGGAGAAGGCACACTACGTAAACACGATAGATCAAAAATAAGATTACACAAAGATATGGATATATTAGAAGATCCCTCCCCTAATACAACAAATAAATCGGCATCCACAATAAAGAAAAATAAAAGTGTGCATCACACCTTGGGACATACAACACACACCCATGAACAACCTAAAAGGGGTTAAAGTCATGTCAAATCGATTATCACTCAAACTTTTTCTCTGCGCTTACTTTTGCATCTTTTTTTCTATACCTCTCAAAGCAAAAACAGCAGTTATTGATATTCTAGTGGCTTTTGATCAAAGTTATCATGACGAATACGCAAAAGATAAGAACGCTCCCCTCGACCCAATTGATCCTAATGTACGGACACACCTTGACGATTACTTTTCTTATAGTAATAAGGTTTATAAGCTGAATAATATTGATATGTATCTAAGATTTAAATATGTAGGCATTCAATTTGAAGATGGACACAATCTTTTAGAACCAAGAAACATAACTAGCTCTGTGAAGAGCAATTCTAAAAGTGTATATAAAAAAGTGCGAGATCAGGGAGTCGATGAAGGATTTGATCATGTGACATTTATATATCATAAACATCTATCCGAATTTGAAGAAACAGCAAACTGCGGAACCGCTCCTGTGATAAGCGCTAGAGAAATCAAAAAAGGCATCGATAAAAGCAGTGACCAGCTTATCTCTGTCATGTCTAAAAATAGAATATGCGAATTCGGTTCCACCATGACACATGAGCTCGGGCATAATATGGGACTGATGCATGGCCCTGAAGTGGATGATGAGATCCTACGGAATTTCGGTGGTTTTATTCCTGCTAAATATGGTTTTTTGGACTATGCATATGGTTACTGCGTCAAGCATAAGTTTGCAACCTTGATGTCTTATGCAATGTATTGCGGTGACGAAGTCGAACGGTCATTACAATATTTCTCTAACCCAAAACGAGAATGTGCTCCTGGATACAAGTGTGGTAACGAAACGAGAAGAAATGCACGCCAAGCCATTATTGAGGTCAAAGATTATTATGCGAATATCAACCAAAGAAAAGATCCACCTAAAGATATACCCCCAATCAAGCCAATAGATAAGCCGATAGATAAGCCAACAGATAAGCCAACAGATAAGCCAACAGATAAGCCAACAGATAAACCAACAGATAAACCAACAGATAAACCAACAGATAAACCAATAGATAAACCAACAGATAAGCCAACAGGTACATCTACAAACACTCAGAAACAATTGCTCCAAAAGCAACTTCAGGAAATGCAAAAACAACTTCAGCAAATTGAGGCGAGATATAAAGCAATCCAAGCACGTCAGAAGCAATATCAAAAAGATCTCGGTACTTTAACTGGTGAACTAACACATATTCAGCAAGATATTCAAAAGATCTCTAAAGAAGCAATAGTCAATCGACAACATGCGCAAGCGTTAAACAAGGCTATACCTGGTTTATTTACACTCACTCGAGGTTGGAGTCTTCAACCCCAGGCACTCAAAAAATATCAACACTTCAAAGCTGCGAATTACAATACACCTATACCTTTTAAGTTACGTACGCATGATATTCAAA
>DDNL01000077.1:18485-18751 GCA_002341165.1 Shewanellaceae bacterium UBA2521 | reverse complement strand
AGGCTCTATCCCAGAGCATGAAGCTAAGTTGCTGAACAAGCTTAATATCTCAGCAAAAAAATGGGTGCATCTCACGCAAAACTTTGAAACTATTTTTAAAACAGCTGTCGGTCAAACTGAAAGCTTGACCTCGTTTTATCAAGCACAAAATTATAAGAAAAGAGTCGGTATTTCAGCGAGTAAGACTTATCTCAAAGCAAGTTAGTTACATTACTACTCTAATATCATTCATTTTGCTCTTGTTCTACGTATTCTATCTGTGGAAG
>DDNL01000077.1:0-18171 GCA_002341165.1 Shewanellaceae bacterium UBA2521 | reverse complement strand
TACGTATTCTATCTGTGGAAGAATGTTCTATGTCCAATATTTAAATATCTATCAAAATTATCTGTGACTCTATCATTTTTAATATTCTTTTTAAGCAAATAAACCATATTCACTTCATGCTTTTTAATTTTATTTGATGGGTGTCTTCAAATATTCTGATAGGAGTATATTTAAGCGAGTTACACAATCCATATTTCATGTGTTAAATACATATCAATTGCTCTTGATCAATCAAAATCTATTCGCTATTTTAAATAATTAAATTTATTTAAAATAAGGATTTCGCATGCAACCACAACAGAAAATCATCATAAGAAACTTAATGCCTCAAGATCATCGTTCAATCTTCAAATTATTAAAAAATAAACAAGTGATGCAATATATCGGTCCCGGTCGAGCTTTATCGGATAATGAAGTGATTCAATGGATCAATGATTTCTATGTTAAGCAGAGCCTAGGACAAGCAAGACGTGTTGTCGCAACAGAAGACTCTATGCTCGGTATTTGTGGTGTTTTACAATGTAAGGATGTCTATGATTTTGGTATGTACTTTTTACCTGAGTACTGGGGACAAGGTTATGCTTTTACAGCCTGCTCTATTGTACTCCCTCAAGCTATTAAACAATATGGTCATCACCTCACATTTTTTATCGCTGAAGGAAATACCAGATGCTCAAACTTAGCAAAAAAACTAGATATGCAACCTTATAAATCTGGTATTTATCATAAACAGCATGGTCATTATTGGAAACCTGCTCACATAAGAGAATTCGATCATGTGCGTAAAATAATAACCATCTAAGTCAATATCTTACTTTTATGTTAATCGCCTTGCTTTGAGTCGGTGTACGTCAACCCACCATATAGATATGACAACCCCATCGACAACGTCATCACAAAAGTCCATACATCGAATGGAATGGATAAATCAATTGGAAAAAAAAGTATATTCCTAAAAATAAGCACTGCTGCAATACTAAATAAGATACCGCGTGTCCAAGGTAAATACTTGATCACTCTCGCTCCAGCTAAAGCATAAAGCCCCCAAGTAAAACAAATACCACCTATGACTAAACAAGCAACAGGTGGAAACCAGTGACCTTGTTCTGCAAGCTGGGCTATTTCTTCTCCTGCACCAAAAAAACGATACCAATCGGGACCTGCATAGATAGTTAAAATATGAATAAACGCGCCAATAAAAGACATGATACAAGCATAATACAAGATATAATTTTTAATTCTCATAACAAAAACCTTAATCAATATAAATGAGAAGTATATGAAAGCAAAGCATATAAAAAAGAAAAAAGTACTGATTACAAAGAATGTACTCCGTAGATACCATACATTATTATCTATCAATGCAAACAGTCTTTTAAAATAGAACTATTATTAAAAACAAAAAGGTTTAGGTGTAGAAATACCAACTCAACCTCATGATGAGGATACTTGATCATTTCCTCTAAAAGTATTATTAATTCTTGTACAAGGGTATTTATCTTGAATTCAGAATTTGAAAGAACATAGGAATAGATACCACACCTTTTATATTTTGCACTCCTCCATTTCGTTTAAATCCAAACTTCAAATATATAGGTTCAGCATTCAACGAAGCATTAACAGTAAACAAACCTTGATGACGCTGCTTAAGTGATGCATCTTTTATGGTTTCCCAAAGATAACGCGAAAGTCCTTGGCCTTGATAAAGCTCATCAACAAATAAATGATATAAATGCTTATAATCATGAATACAAGCAACAGCTACAATAATGTTATATTCAGACATAGCAACGATATAATAATCTTTCTGTATATAAGACTTCACTTTTTCTGGAGACATTGAATTAAGCAGTAAAGCATGAGCACTTTGATCGCAGTGCGGTAAAATATACTTATACGTTAATTTTACAATCAAAAAAATGATAGCTTGTGCATCTTCTATCTGTGCTGTTCTTATCTTGATACCTTTCATGATGACTTCCATTTGACTATTAGAAAAAATCAAAAATAAATATTTTTTAATTTTATATATTTCATACTTTTTTATCTCATATTTGATATGCCTTAAAAGACAATATAACTTATCTTATTCATACTATAACTAACAAGTAAAGCTATTTAAATTTAGAGTAAAATCTGACTCTTTCATACAATCTAACATGGTGCCTAACACCTAAAAACATACCAATACATTGAGCCTAAACCTCTTATTATGTGCATTTGTCAATATACTAAGCATGCTTGCACAACACATTAAATAATGTTGATTTTTAGTTAATTGTGCACTGATAACCTAGTGTAACTTTCCTTAAAGCATATTTTTCTATATGATGTATACGTTACAAAAGTTATAGAAGAGAAATGAATACTTCAATACTAAATACATAAATCAGACACGCTCTCTAAGCTCTAAAAATCATAAACAAGGATCAGTTTTTCATGTCGCTTAACCCGACACATTATGCCCACCCATCAAGCCTGCTACTCAATTGGGTACAATCCAAAAAAGGCATCATAATTAGAAATTTATGTACGTCCTGTCTTATTCCTTTTCTGACAGTTCTTATCAATGACTTAGACAGGCAACCTCAAGCAAACTGGTTCGATATTATTTCAAGTCACCAATACTTAGGCTATACCTTTTTCAGTGTCAGCCTTGCACTTTCTTTGCTTGGTTGTTTCATACATTGGCTACAGCAAAAACAACACAGTGCAGCATTACTCAATGACGAGCAAATCGCTAAATTTCTCTATACTCTTACAGAAGGCGTGTCAGAAAAAGTAGAAAGATATCAGCCTCTTATTGGTCAAGACCTCACAAACATACCCAAAAATATTTTAGACCCTGAAAACCAAATTAACCTGATCAACCAAGGCATTTACGATGTCTACAAAATGTTTATGCCCGATCAAAATTGTACAGTTCGTATTGCACTGTTTGACAATATTTTACAGACTGATTATCGCATAAGACCAGTGAAGTGGCTCTCTTCTGTACCCAAACAAAACTACCCTAAAACAGATATTCAACATCTACAGCAAGGTAGTACATTGATGCATGCCGCCGAAACAGGACATTTATGCATCATTGAAGATATTGCGCAAGAACTACAACAACCTCATCCTAGATTCAAGCAGTGTCATCATGGTACGAAGACAGGCTCAATCATGTGTTACCCCATTCAACTTCACGCTGATACAACAAAAACCGTACTGGTTGTATCCATTTATTCACCTGCACCGAACCAGTTCCAGAAACATAAAAAAGAATCGTATGAATGGATTCTGGATCAGTTTGGTGCTAGACTTAGGCTCGAATCTTGTTTATTTTATATAAAAGAACAGCTCGATTAAGTCTTTTTACAAGTTCCTGGAGAAAAGATGCAAATCAAAATATCAGAAAAAATGAAAACAAAATCATTTGCTACCGCTGAACAAGTCTATCAGCCTTCACAAAAGACGCTCGAGCGTATGGCTCAAATGGATGCCAATACAACCGAAGGTGGTAAAAAAATTCTTCAGGCATTTCAAAATTTAAGATAACTCCTTATAAAGTCATCACTTTTCAACAATTGTTTGAACTCCTCACCTCAATATGAGGCAAGGAGTTATTGATCATTCTTTTATCCAAAACTAGGCTTTGTATGAGCTGATGTGATATGAGATCATATAACATGTGGTCAAGATTTATAATATCTATATGTATCTGGATATGCTCTGCAACAAGTTCTGCAGCAACTTATTACGTATATTGTGAAGAGCTAGGCACCAAAAGCTGGGACTGGCTAATCGATAGCGATGGTGAGTATGTTAAAGTCGCGGGCACTTGGACAACACTGCAGATTCGCACTCATGCTACTATACGCCTCATGCAAATCTCTGAACAAAATTACCGAGAGTTTAAACAAAGCTGTCAACAATACTTTGGTCAAAATTGGGAGCCTCACCCTGGTATGAATATCATCGATCATTGGTATTTATTTATGTATCAGAGTCAAAAAAATATGCAATGGAAAGCTTCCAGAGGCCACTACAGCTTACTCCCCCACTGAAGCCATATACGAATGAGCATAAGTGACTCTAACTCTCAGTAGAGCCAATAAGTAAAGCAACTTATAATCAATAATTTAAATTAAAAAAATTTGTTCTTTCAATATGCGTATGTCTCTATCTTCTTAACATAAAGCGCCTATTTACATTACCTCTTCATTGAGACTCATTTTTCTTGAAATAACACCGATATAAAGTAAGCATAATAAGGCTTATTTAATGTCCATGAAATTAATCAAATATCTCGTTATTATCTTTGCTATGTCTTATCAAGAAGTTGTAGCAAAAACAAAAATGTACGGCGATCGCAAAAGTAATATGAGAACTTTCGGTGATGAAGCGATGGTTTTTTTACCTGCTGGTGCAGCTTTAGGCAGCTTGATTATCGGTGATTACCAAGGTACTAAAGAGCTTTTTTTAGGTACAGGTATGAGTCAGCTTATTATTGTAGGTTTAAAAGAAAGTACGCACAGACAGAGACCTGATCATAAAGGCAGCTACAAGTCTTTTCCATCTGGACACTCTGCGGCTGCATTTTCTGGTGCTGCTTATCTACATCACAGATATGGCTCTGCATGGGCTTATCCTGGTTATACCATCGCCTCTATTGTGGCTTATAGTCGCGTATATGCGAATAAGCATCACATTGACGATGTAATTGCCAGTGCCAGTATTGCGGTATTTAACTCCTTACTCTTTACATCAAGTCATGTCAGTGATGCCAAAATATCTGTTTTGCCTTACTTTTCATCCGATGGTTTAGGCGCGCAGATGTCCATAAAGATAGATGGTTCAAAGTCTCAGACTATACAACCTAGTAAAGAAGACTTTGATTTTCAATATGAATTAATCACTGGTGGCAAAAACTATGAAAAAAATGTCTTATTCTATAAAGAAAAAGAAAATATCAACTTAAATGAAGTATCCAGCCACAATAAATATCCTCTTTTTGCGACGCCTCAAATCACGGCTCACATCACATCTAATTTCTTTTATCAAGGTCGGTTATCTCTTTTTGAAAATCTTGATGATGGCATCATTGACCAAGGGTTTAACTTTCAGAATAAATCTTATCTGTCCAATGAACACCTTGTATTTTCTCTGAGACAATATGAGTTAAGTCAACTCGTGTTTTATGATTTTTTTCCTGAATCAGATTGGATATTTCAACTAGGTGCTGGACTTGGGATATCACAACACCAAATTCGAATCGATAATATACTCGGTGATAAATTCGCTCAATACAAAAGCTTTGACTACTACCCTAAAGTGATGTTGGGTATGGGCATGGAATTAACCAATAAGTTCACCCTTGCGCATCAAGGCACTATAGGTCACAACGATAACATTACATCCCACCAGCTTGAGTCTTATATTCTCTACAATATAAATTCACGCTGGTATGTACGTTTAATTTATGGCCTAGAATACCTTAAGAGAGATATTATCATTCAAGGCGATCTATATTATCAACATAAAATTGACGCTCAGTATGGTGCACTTTCTGTAGGTTATCGTTTTTAAGTCTTTGGCTCTATCATGCGTAGCAGCTACAGACTTTGTGAACAGCACTCTTAGTCAATCTATGCTACTTAATACTCTCTTTATTTTTTAAAAGTAGATAACGCCTTATATCAGGGCATTAATTGGCATTATAAATGCATAAAAGAGAAACCGAATCAAAAAAGCAAAGTGCATAGCCAGTGATGCTTTATGGAAGAAGGATAAGATATTATGGATTTATCTAAACACAGCTTAAGCGTATTTAAGAAAAGCTCAAGGACGAAAATTTTCGCTCATCATATCACATCTACTTTTTCTTTTACAAGACAAATTATCCGCATTTTATTCTACATATTTCAGGTCATTATCGGAGCATTTTTGAACCCAAATCAAGTTGTTCATCGTATAAAGTACAGCTCTTTTATCTCATCTTGTTCCCATGCCATCCATAAAAGACTACTGAGATATTTTTTGCAAAGCTTAATTTGGTTAGATAAAATACAAACATGTACGGCAATTTATAACTTATCTTACCTTAAGAATAAGCCTCAATTACATTTAGCATCCTACTCTAAGTTATCGCTTGAATGTATAGGTCTGGTCTTATTCGCTTCTTGGTATTTAAGTCCAATTTGGCACTCTCAACTTTTTATAAGACAACGTTATCATATATTAGAGTGTTAAAGTAAGATAAAGAGCATTGAGCTTCAAACCAATTCATTGTGATCAACATATGTCTTTTCTCTGCTCTCATTCTACGAAGTATACGCTCTACATACTCTCTTTTATATTGTTCTCTCTTCTTATCAGTGGCTGGATTTTGCCGCCCACAAGCTTTTATTCTTTTTATAATCAAAAGTACCCGAGCGATATTGTAGGTAACCTGAAAGGAACGGTTCTGTTTGCGCAGAGCACAATTATTCCCTCTCTACATCAAATTGAAAATGATATACAGCCTCACCTCGTTGCTAACCGAACGACTCTAATCTTATTTAAACCCCAGGACAAAATAGATGACAAAAAATATATCACGGTACATGTTTATAACGCCGAGCATCAACTCATCTTTAAGAAAAAGATGCGCCCGTATACACAACCGATTCAAATTGATGGCATACCGCCATATCAACTGAGTTTCTCTTACCCACCGCCCTATGATATAAAGATGTCGGATAAAGATACCATCAATGCATTAAGACAAGATCTCACTGGAAAAAAAATAAAAGAGCTACTAGAACAACATCATCACCTGCACATTAAAACAACAAATGGAGCCTTTTCAGGTGCGATTCATATTCCCAAAATCAAAAGCTATGGTCGTAAATATATCACTATTGAGTCCAACTCAGATATGGACTCCAGAATCCACTTTTCAGGTAAGATAAGGACTTTAACTACAGGAAAAAGCATTATCTTAAAGCTGCATAGAAATACTTGGTTCAGTCATTATGATAAAAAAATGGCTTCCATCACTTATGGTGATTTTTGGAGCTTAGTGATACCTAAAGAACATATTCAACCAGGTTTGTTCATTCGATTTTCCGAAAGCAATAAGCATGGTCTGCTCAGAGAAGAAAGTATTCCTATTGAGCCCCAAATAGATTTAATTTTACATACTATAGATTTAGGCTTTCTCACCTCTTATCGCGATCAATTTACTTTTCAAAAATCAGACAAAGCACAGATGGATTTTTACCAAAGCATACCTGTATCACGCATGATTATTTCTCGTTATGCACCTGTGTCTTTATTCGATATTGTCTTACCTCATGGTCAACATTACAATCTCACAAAGCCTCATACTGGGCAAGGCAGCGTGTATACTGGAGATATGCGATACTATATTGGTAAGTTACTCATATCTCATGGTATTAATTTAGCTCAATATGGATTAAACGCATCAAGCTCAATTTCTGAATCAGCCCATCATTATCTGGCAGCACAAATTACATTACATAATGCGCAGGGTCTTTATCAAAATGGCCTTCAAATTCACGGTTTATCTGGAGGAAATGGTGTAGTGACGCTCAAAGATTCAATAGGTAATGAGTTCAGTCATGAACTAGGACATGCTTTCGGTCTGTCTCATTTTGCTGGAGATTTTCAAGGCAGCATACACCGAAAGTCTAGTGAACCTAACTCAACTTGGGGTTGGGATAGCATTAAGAATATTTTTATTCCTAATTTTAATCCCGAAACAACCCATAGGCTCACTTCATATTATAATCCTGAAAAGAGAGATCCCGATAATGGTAAACATGTTTCACATTATCTTAATCATGATTTCAGTAAAGATGCAATGGCGGGCGGAAAACCTTATTACACCAATTACTACACCCTCTATACACCATACTCTTTACATCATATACAAAAATTTCTTCTCTCCACAGCACGCTTTGATGAACACTCCAGTACTGGTTTTTCAAAGTGGAACTTTTTACATAAAATGTACGAGCCTTATGAAAATACCATATCAGGCTCAAGACCTGAAGGATATGAAATTCCTGTGATCACTTTAGTTGGTTATTACGATCCACAAGCTAAGATTAAAGGTAAAGCTTATCCCGCTTTATATGGCAGCTATGGCTTTACTTATCCAGAAAAAGCCAAAAAACCGACAGCATGCCAGCTCATTGTGCATAATGCGACACAAAGTAAAACTTTTTATCTTGCCGATACTCGATTTGATACAGGTTATATGAATAAGTATCATGTGAATATTGCACAAAGTTTTCAGCCCCAATCCTTAGACCTCATCTGTTCTCAAAAAAAACTACTACATCGTATCATTGAGCCACCTGTAAAACTTTTACACACCTCTGTGCTACATCATTGATATGGCCTACTTTTTGCTAGGACTTTGAATAAAAGTTGAATATTTTCATGGAGTCAGAGGATGACGAGAGAAACATTGCCTAATCTCAGCCTACTTCACATCACGACTGTATGGGTAAACAAACTTTCTATTTGGATTAGCTGTTTTTGTCTTCTTCTACTTTTATTGCCACAAAAGCTTTTAAGCTATATTCATCTTCACCAATATGTTGAGCACCATAAGCATACAATAGGTCTACTCATTCTGATCGCCACCTCTTACCTAGTCATGAATCTCTGTAGCTATTTTCTAGATCAATTTACCTATAAAATACAAAAAAAACGAGCCCAACACAAAATGAGTGAGAAGCTTAAGTTTCTTGATCTCAGTGAACGTGCTCTGTTACGTGAATTTTTTCTCCAACGTAGTTCTATATTAATCATGCCCACGGAAGAAATTGCTGTACAAGAGCTCATAGAATCAGGCATTTTACAATATGTAAATCAAAGGCCTACACGATCACATAAAAGAAAAGAAGACGGCATTCCTATGGCCGAAATCAGGATATCCATGGATGCACGCAGACTGTTACGACGCTCTCAACTCATGCTACCTAAAGAAGAAGTCACAACAAAACATTTTAATAAATTCAAAGTCATTCGACCTGACTTTTCAAGTATGATTCGTAAACCAGAGCATAGTGGCTCACCTCAGCGTAAGCGTGATCGGCGTCGTTCTTCAAACGACTAATGCATAGAGATTAAAAAGGCTTATCTTTCGATAAGCCTTCCAACATAGAGCTCTGTTCAAACTCTATGAACAAAGCAAAATATAACATCATTAAACAGCTAGTGTTTTCAAATATTTAGCCACATCAGCACCCAATTTTTTATCTTGCAATGCATAGTGAATAAAAGTCTTCACATAGCTCAACTTATTCCCACAATCATGCGAAGGTCCGTCAATAGAATAAGATTTAACCTGATGATCAGAAGCAATCATCGCTGCAATTGCATCTGTTAACTGAATTTCACCCGATGCGTCAGGCTGTGTATTGGCTAAATGCGTCCAGATATCTTGGCTAAAAACATAACGTCCAACCACAGCTAGATTAGAAGGTGCATCTTCTACAGCAGGCTTTTCAACAATATGAGCAATACGTTGATCCTTATGGTCAGCAAAGTCAATCACGCCATACTTAGAGACATCTTCCTTTGCAACCTCTTCAACCATAACTTGACTATGTCCTGATACTTCAAAGTGTTGTAGCATTGCACCTAAATTAACCGGTTCATCTTTTTGATTGAGTTGCTCAATCAGTACATCCGGTAAAACTACAGCAAAAGGTGCATCACCAATCAAGGAATGTGCAGATAAAACCGCATGCCCCAGGCCTTTCGCTTCTCCTTGTCTTATACAAGAAATCGTCAGATCTGCAGGACAAATAGAGCGTACTTCGTCGAGTAATTGACGCTTAACCCGTTGCTCAAGCATAGACTCTAGCTCAAACGAAGTATCGAAATGATTTTCAATCGAGTTCTTTGATGCATGTGTGACAAAAACAAGCTCTCTAAAGCCTGCTTGATGACATTCATCTACAATATACTGTATTAAAGGCTTATCCACCAAAGGTAGCATCTCTTTAGGTATTGCTTTGGTTGCAGGCAGCATTCTTGTACCTAAACCTGCAACAGGTATAACAACTTTCATATATGTATCCTATATCAACAGATCAGCACACCTGATCTAGTTGTTGTAATTGCTCGTTTAACTTTTCAATACTTTGCTCTAGCGCATGGCACTTAGCTTTTTCTTTTTCAACCACCGCCACAGGTGCTTTTGCGACAAAATTAGCATTATTGAGCTTGCCTTCAATACGCTTAATATCTTGTTCTAACTTTTCACGCTGTTTTAAGACACGGCTTTTCTCCGCATCGACATCAATAAAATCAGCCATAGGGATCATCAATTCCACAGAGCCCACCAGCTGTTTTACGGATAAAGGCATATCTTGTTTGGCATCGATGACAGTAACTTGATCAAGGCGCGCTAAATCTTTCAATAAATCTAACTGGTTGGCCAGAATCGACTCATCTGATGGCATTAAACCTTGCATCATCAAAGACAAAGGCTTCGAAGGCGCAATATTATATTCTGCACGGATGGCTCGGATTGCACTGATCCACTGTTTAAAGGTTTCAACTTCTTCTTCCACAGCATCATGAGTCGTAGTAAAACATGCTTGAGGTAATTCTGTTTGCATGATCGACTTCTGAGGCAATTGCATCAAAGGTTGTAAGTCAAGCCATAAAGATTCTGTGATATAAGGCATCATCGGATGCATCAAGCGCAGTAAGTTTTCCAGCACATAAAGCAGCGTATATCGCGTTGCAACCACTTCAGCTTCAGTACCTTGTTTTAATACGGGCTTAGTCAACTCTAAATACCAAGCACAAAATTCATTCCACGTGAAGTCATATAAAGTTTGTGCAACGAGATCAAAACGATACTGCGCTAAGTCCTGTTCTACTTGAATGATAGTTTTATCTAGTTTAATACGAATCCACTGATCAACACGAGACAGTTGCAAGCTCTTGACATCGACGTTCGCAAAGTCAAAATCTTCTGTATTCATCATCACATAATTACTCGCCTGGAAAAGCTTGTTACAGAAATTACGGTAACCTTCTAAGCGATTCATATCCCAGTTGATATCTCGTCCTGTTGAAGCCAGTGATGCAAGGGTAAAACGCAACGCATCTGTGCCGTGCGCAACAATACCTTCTGAAAAAGCTTTACGCGTTTGCTTCTCAATCGATGCAGCAAGCTTAGGTTGCATCAAGTTACCTGTACGCTTTTCTACAAGAGCTTCTAACTCGATACCATCTATCATATCTAAAGGATCAATCACGTTACCTTTTGATTTTGACATCTTCTGACCTTGTTCGTCACGAATCAGACCTGTGACATACACGGTTTTAAAAGGGACTTGAGGCTTACCTTGCTCATCTTTGACAAAGTACATGGTCATCATAATCATTCTTGCAACCCAGAAGAAAATGATATCAAAACCTGTCACGAGAACATCTGTTGGATGAAATTTTTGTAAGTCAGGTGTGTTTTCTGGCCAACCTAAAGTACCAAAAGTCCACAAAGCAGAACTAAACCAAGTATCCAAGACATCATTATCTTGTGTTAGGCGTACACTTGAATCGAGTTGATGCTTCTCACGTACATGCGCCTCATCGCGGCCTACATAGACCTGACCTTGATCATCATACCAAGCAGGAATACGATGTCCCCACCATAACTGACGTGAAATGCACCAGTCTTGAATGTCATCCATCCACGCGTTGTACATGTTTTCATATTGCTGTGGAACAAATTTGATTTCACCCGAGGCGACTGCTTCTTGAGCAGTTTTGGCTAAAGGCGCTACAGCAACGTACCATTGATCGGTCAATAGAGGTTCAATCACCACACCACCTCGATCACCGTAAGGGATCATAAGTGTATGATCTTCTGTTTTTTCTAATAAGCCCAGTTCCGTTAATGCTTCTAGGATCACTTTACGTGCTTTAAAGCGATCAAGACCTTGATAAGCTTCTGGAAGATGCATGACCTCATCGGTGAGCTTACCCTCAAAAGTAACGACCTCAGCTTGCTGAGCAACTGTTGCTTCTTTTGTAAAAATACTATACATAGGCAGCTGATGGCGCTGACCTACTTCGTAATCATTAAAATCATGTGCGGGGGTAATTTTAACGCAGCCTGAGCCTTTTTCCATATCTGCATGTTCGTCAGCGATAATAGGAATGCGACGATTTACAATCGGCAAAATCACTTCTTGGCCAATCAGTTGATTAAAGCGGCTGTCTTCAGGATTAATCGCTACAGCACTGTCACCCAATAGCGTTTCAGGCCTTGTCGTCGCCACAACCAAATAATCTTTACCTTCAGCTGTCAAAGCATCATCGGCTAAGGGATAACGTATATGCCACATGTGACCTTTCTTTTCGACGTTATTGACTTCAAGATCAGAGATAGCTGTGCCGAGCTTAGGATCCCAGTTGACCAAGCGCTTACCGCGATAAATTAAACCATCTTCATGTAAACGCACAAAAACTTCTTGCACAGCTTTAGAAAAGCCTTCATCCATAGTGAAGCGCTCTTTATCCCAATCAGCAGAGACACCAAGGCGACGCATTTGTTGTGTAATATTTCCACCTGATTGCGCTTTCCAGTCCCAGACTTTCTCTAAAAATGCATCTCGCCCTAAGTCATGATGAGAAGTTTGACCTTGTGCTTCAAGTTGACGCTCTACGACCATCTGTGTGGCAATTCCCGCATGATCCGTACCCACTTGCCAGAGTGTGTTTTGACCTTTCATGCGCTGATAACGAATTAAGATATCCATAATGGTATGTTGAAAAGCGTGTCCCATGTGCAAACTTCCTGTCACATTAGGTGGAGGCAACATGATACAGTAATTCCCTTTCGAGGAATCTCCGCTTGGCTTAAAGTAGCCCTGCTCTTCCCAATTTTGATAAAGAGCTTGTTCTATTTTCTGTGGTTGATACGTTTTTTTATTTTCCATAAGGCTCAATTCATTCAAAGCTACACACACTTGGTTGCAGCGTATAAAAATAACTATTTGATAAAAAGCGTATTATGACTCATTTTGCAAAAACATAAAACAATTCGAATACAAAAAAAGGCGATATATTCGCCTTTTTCGCCTTGAAACACACAAAATTTATTCGCGGCTCTCTCCTGCTTTATTCAGCAAGTACTGTGTCAAAATAGACACAGGTCTCCCCGTTGCGCCCTTATTCGCACCTGAATTCCATGCTGTACCTGCAACATCTAAATGCGCCCAATGGTACTTTTTCGCAAATCGAGACAAAAATGCTGCGGCAGTAATACTTCCTGCAGCTTTACCACCGATATTACTCATATCTGCAAAAGGACTTTCAATCTGCTCTTGGTATTCATCCCAAAGCGGCATTTTCCAAGCGCGATCACCCGATTGTTCGCCTGCATTAAGTATATCGTGAGCCAAAGGATTATGATTGGACATTAAACCGCTTGCATGATGACCCAGCGCAATCACACATGCACCTGTGAGCGTTGCTGTATCAATCACAGCTTCAGGTTCATAACGCTCAACATAAGTGAGGACATCACACAGAACCATGCGACCTTCTGCATCTGTGTTTAACACTTCTACGGTTTGGCCTGACATCGTCGTGATTACATCTCCGGGGCGATAAGCTCGACCATCTGGCATGTTTTCACAGCCTGCTAAAATACCGATCACATGGATAGGCAGGTCCATTTCAGCTAAAGCACGCATGGCACCTAAAACACCTGCAGCACCGCCCATATCATATTTCATTTCATCCATGCCCGCGCCAGGCTTAAGAGAAATACCACCTGAATCAAAAGTAAGACCTTTTCCAATTAAGACTAAAGGTTTTTTGCCTTTGTACTGAGAGCCTTTATATTCAATCACACTCATCACTGATTCATTTTCACTACCTCGCCCGACAGCAAGATACGATTGCATATTGAGTTCATTGAGCTCTTTTTCACCGAAAAGCTGTACTTCAATCAAATCAGACAATTGAGTTAAAGCTTGGGCTTGTTCACCTAGATAAACTGGATTGCAAATATTAGGTGGCATATTAGCAACATCACGACATATATTAATCCCTTTTGAAATCGCCGTACCATGAAGAATCGCTTTCTCACCACAAGCTAAGTCTTTACGTGTTGGCACACTAAAGCCAAGTTTCCGCACGGGACGTCTTGGCTCTTCTTTTTTACTTTTTAGAGCATTAAACAAATACAAAGCGTCTGATGAAGCTTCAACAGCTTGTCTCACGCGCCAATATGTATCACGTCCTTTTACATGTAAATCCGTTAAGTAACATACAGCTTCCATCGACCCCGTATCATTAAGCGTTATCATCATTTTCTTGATCACTTGCCGATATTGTCTTTCGCTGAGCTCACGCTCTTTACCACAACCGACCAGTAAAACACGATCACTGTTGATATTCGGAACTTGATGTAAAAGTAAAACTTGGCCTTGTTTACCCTCCATATCGCCGCGACGCAAGAGCTGGCTGATATACCCCCCACTAATTTTATCTAACTGTTCACCTGCTGCCGACAAACGACGCGGTTCATACACTCCAAAAACGATACAAGCAGAACGCTGTTTCTCTGGGTGACCACTTTTCACATAAAATTCCATGTATACTCCTAAACTTTGAAAGATTTTTTTACATTATTATTAGATATAATAGCCCCTAAGAAGCTTAAATCGAAATTAAGTAGTGTAAAAAAGAATAACACTTTGTTTTTATTTAAGATATAAGCTATTATTAACCGCTTAAATTTACAATATCTAGCTGGAAGCAACCTCGTGATTATCAAAAGATATTTAATAAAAGAAGCATTTAAAGCTCAGCTTTACGTTTTGTGCGTTTTATTAATTGTTTTTATTAGCCAGCACTTTATCCGCATCTTGAGTGATGCAGCTGATGGCGAAATACCAACAAACTTCATTCTACAACTTGTTGGTCTCAAGTTACCATACGTGTTAACTCTCATTCTACCTTTTAGTTTATTTCTCGGGATCTTTTTTTACCATGGTCGCATGTATGTCAATCATGAAATGACAGCCTTACATGCACTTGGATTCAGCGAGTGGGCCGTAACACGAACATTAATGCTTGTTGCAACCGTGAACATTATCCTATTTTGTATTTTATCTTTTTATATTAAGCCTTGGGCTGACTATAAAAGCGAAGAGCTACTGACCCACATCGATGCTAATACCAGTATTGATACGCTCACTGCAGGAAGATTCATTCATCCTGAAGGCAGTAAATCTGTCATTTTTGTCGATAAAATCGATCCTAACAATACCTTACAAACCATATTTGTTGCACATAAAAGTGATTATGATAAAAACTCTAAATATCATATTCTTATGGCACAAGAAGGATATGTTAAAAAAGACAAATCAAATCAGCAAAACCTGATTTTAGCGCAAGGCACACGTTACACTACTTTTGATGAAAAACTTAACTTTGA
Organism: Shewanellaceae bacterium UBA2521; assembly: GCA_002341165.1. Classification (GTDB taxonomy): domain Bacteria; phylum Pseudomonadota; class Gammaproteobacteria; order Enterobacterales; family Shewanellaceae; genus UBA2521. Next base: position 2,696 of record DDNL01000077.1, on the reverse strand, counting down.
AATTACAACTTTTGATCGCTACCGTATGCTACTACAAGTACATAAAAGAGATATCGACTTAAGTTTAAGTAGTCTGCCCTTAAATGAGCTCAAAAAGCTCAATGACCCTATAGCACAAGGCTTATATTACTGGAATATTTCTTTACCACTGATGCTCCCTATTTTAACCTTACTTGCAGTACCCTTAGCCCGAGTCAATACACGTCAAGGTAAGTTTGCTAAAATCGTTCCTGCTATCTTAATTTATATCAGTTACTTCATTGCATTAATGGTAGGTCGACGCGCTATTGAACAATCTCTATTTCCAGCTGAATTTGGCTTATGGTGGATTCATGGTATCGTACTTTGTGTTGCAATATACTTATTTAAAAAGCCTACTGTGCAACAACGTAAATGGTTTGTTCGATTTAAACCAAGGGCAACATCATGAAAATTATTCATTGGTACCTCGCACGTGTTCTGTTGGTTTCATCCACACTCGCGCTTTTTGTTCTCACCGCGTTGTCATCTTTGATTAAGTTTTTTGATCAATTTCGTTTAATAGGTCGAGGCACTTATACACTTTTTGATACCTTCATCTATACCTTGTATCTGATCCCTAAAGATCTTGAGATGTTTGCACCCATGGCTGTTTTACTCGGTAGTTTAATAGGCATGGGTAGCCTTGCTGCACGATCAGAGTTAATCATCTTACAAAGCATAGGCTTATCTAAGTTTCAAATTATCCGCTCAAGTTTTTTTGCTATTTTGCCTTTCATTTTTGCTGCTATGCTCGTCAGTGAATATGTGGCGCCACGATGTGAAGAAAAAGCACTGCAACTCCAGTCTATCAAACTTTCAGGCGGTGATATGATCAGCACACTCAAAAGTGTATGGAGTAAAGATCATAACCAATTTATTAATATAGGTCGCATTAAAAGTCTATGGCATGTTCAAGATCTGATTATTTATAAGTTTGATGAACATAACAAAATTCAGCATATTACATCAGCTAAAGAAGCTTTTTATGAAAAAGATCACTGGCACTTACACAAAGTCAAGATACAGCATATTTCACCTAAAGAAATTACAAGTACCACAAAAGAAGAGCAAAATTGGCAAGGTAATCTCACCCCCGAAAAACTCAAAGCCGTTGGAACACAAGCAAGCTCTATGTCGCTTTCAGTTTTGCAGGACTATATCGATTACTTAAAAGCAAACGATCAAGATGCAGGCGCTTATGAACTCGCTTTCATCCGCAAGCTCTATTTGCCGATCAACATGATGGTCATGGTGGTTTTATCACTTTCTTTTGTCTTTGGCTCTCCCAGACATACAACCATGGGCACACGCATGTTGTCTGGCATATTACTAGGCTTTAGCTTTTACATTCTCAACGAAGTAAGTAGTAACCTCAGTATTGTGTATCATATACCTGCTTTAATAGCAGCGGTTATACCCTCAATTGTATTTTCTGCTATAGCGGCCAAATTACTACGGCGATAAAACAGCAGCAATAAAAAATTTCCAACACAACACGGGCTGCCTGTTACAGGCAGCCCGTGTATTAATGCTGAATAATTTCTGTGGAAGTCATACGATCTTGTAAAGCCAGTTTATCCGGACGAAATAACACCAAGAAGTTACTGAAACCAAAGAGACTCCAACATAGCCTTAAAAAAACACGCCTTTTGCTTAGATGCTGTCCCTTGAGACAACGCAGCTCTAGTTTCCAGGCTTTCATACCTAAAGTCTGCCCTTGTTCCCAAAACCAAATATAAAAAAATACAATACTGCCAAAAGTACAGAGACGTATCCATACCAAAAAGACTTGATATAACTCTGGCTGCGTATTGAGTAAAGAAAAGTCATGAACTTGCCCCACTAAACCTGTCTCAACTGCCACCATAAATACAATCACAGCTAAAAATCCAGACAAAAGAAAAACCGAACAAGCCAATAACAAATCATAAACCGATGCGGCAAACCGCTTTAAAAAACTTGCTCTCACTGCACATATCTCCCTATTTATGTTTTTTTAAATCATGTTTCAGCTCTTAGCATACACTCTATTACGAATAGTGTAGATGTAAATCTGCACAACAAAACTCAATCGACTGAAATTCAACCATTTTTACAAAATAATGGTTGCATCTAAATCTATCTCGCCTATAATGCACAACTAACAGGCCAGAGTGGTGAAATTGGTAGACACGACGGATTCAAAATCCGTTGCCTTCACGGGCGTGGCGGTTCAAGTCCGCCCTCTGGTACCATATCTTAAATCCTTGTTTCTCAAGGTGTATTTTTCAAAAATCCTTTTTTAAATATTTATTCTCTACCCTCGATCTACCCTATTTCAGGTGCAATTGGGTGTAATAGGCGAAAAAAAAGCGAAAGCAAATGCGCTTCAAACCAAACTTGAGTACACATCAGACTTATACCTATATAAAGCGCTCATGTGATGCACATGCAGGGCATAAAAGTCACAACAACCTTTCATGTTTTTGACGTAAACCATCAAGTACATCATATATAGCTCTTTTATTTCATATCAATAATACGAACTCAGATAATAGACGATGATAAGGTATAAATATGAAAAAAATGGCACTCTTCATTATCTTTATTTCCTATATTATTTTCTTTATTTCCTCTATTTACTTTATTTCCTTTATTTCCTTTATTTCCTTTATTTCCTCTATTTCCTCTATTTC
>DDNL01000007.1:2074-43945 GCA_002341165.1 Shewanellaceae bacterium UBA2521 | reverse complement strand
TACCCCAGAGACAGTATTATTACCGCAATCACCAAAACACTCAAACTCATCCTGTTCAGATGCAGAGTCGCATCCTGAAAGAAATAGACAACAACAAAAAACGAGTTGTAGATAAATTCTTAAAAATGAGTACATAAGAGTCGACTTATTAAGTATTTTGATAAGCCTATATCGACATCTAACTGTATAAATTTAAAAAAACAAAGATAAGTGGTCTATTCTTTATTCTTTGCTTTACTCTGATTATTATAAAAACGCAGATTATCAAGTCATCATTGATATTATTTTATTTATTGATCAATTGCCTATGTCAATTAATCAATACAATAACTGGATGAAGTGTATTATGCAGGATTCTTTTTTAGTATGCTGTATACCTGTTAGACCTATTTTAAATAGGTTAATTCTAAAAATACTAGAAGGTCAAAAATTAACTTTAAAAGCCATTCTTTTTTTTACTAAAAGTAACTCACTTCTTATGCCTGACTCCGTAAATCTTATCTATCAACATTTGGTTGGATATGCCATAACAGAAAAAAAATTTAAAAATATTGCGATCTCGATTGCTCTTTCGTATGACTACGCAATTACCTCCAAAAAATTGCTTAATTTCTTTATCTCAAAGTCCTATTGTGATGCATATTTTCAGCAAGTGCTCGCCAAGATATCAGAAACCAAAAGTGACTTCTCAGAAGAGATCAGAAAACACCTTAATTTTCTCAAAAAAGCTACACTACTTAATTTAAAGGAATCCAATTATGCCTGTTATTTTTAAAAGTAAGAAATTACTTCTTGCTTTCTTTTGTGTTTCAATAATCGTAATCGTGGTTTTCATATATTTTGATAGCAAGCCAAAACCAGCACCTTCTATACCCATGAGTATTATCAAAGAAGGAAGGTATTATGTTGGTACTGTACACGGTGATCATGATTACGCTCAGCATACTAATGTGTCTACACATGCCTTTACCATGATGCAATATGAAGTGAATTGCAGTCTTTATAATCAAGTCCGTTCTTGGGCTATCGAGCACGGATATAGCGAGATTATTCTGAACTTTGAATCAGAAAACCCAAATATTCCTGTACAAGGAGTAGATTGGTGGGATGCTATTTTATTTGCAAATGCTTTAAGTGAGTGGTCAGGCTATACACCTTATTATGTACAGGATGATCACATACCTTTACGACAGCGACCAGAAGATCAAGAGCATCATCTCGTGGTGAGAAATGACAATTCAAAAGGCTTTAGACTACCTACTTATATAGAATGGCAGATTGCTGCTCGAGGTGGACATCTTGGTCTTATAAATAAGACCTATGGTGATATTTTTGCAGGAAGCAATCACAGTCAATATGTCGCATGGTTTCCAGAGAATTCAGTGGTTCAATTACATCCTATAGGTCAGAAAAAAATGAATGAGTTAAAAATTTACGATCTGAATGGTAACGTTTCAGAGTGGTTAGATGACTCTATGGAAGGCTTGATAAATATGAAATATTATTGCGGCGGCAGTTTTAATATGGCTGTAAATTCTCTTGCACAATGTGACATGCATTCAAGAGGTTTTAGAGAGGATGGTTTAGGTTTTCGCCTCATTAAACCTTTACAAAATCCAGAAGGTTAGTATTAAGTTAGGGGTAAGGTCAAGCCTTTAAAAACCCAAAAAAACTCGCTGTTTGGTTGGGACTTACACCGCGCCAATATGCTTCAAGGACGCATACAGTCAATAAGGGGATCACCAAGCGTGGCAACTCTTATCTAAGAAAACAGCTTATTCATGGAGCGAGAGCCATTATGCCTCGAGCCGAAAAGAAAAACGATGATTTTAGTCTTTGGGTTTCAGAGCTCACATTAAGAAAACATGCCTGTTGTGCTGTAGTTGCTGTCGCGCATAAAATCGCAAGGCTTAGGATAAATTTGTTTGACAAACAGGAAGCGTCCATATCTGTCTTGTATTTATTCTCTATTTATCTCAAATAAACTTAAGGATTAAAGGCTACACTGAGTCCGAATACGCTGCCAATAATTCATGCTCCTCGAGCCTATCGTTTTATACTTCGCATGCCAAACTTTATACCAAAATGGTTTTCGAACCCAATTAATCGAACTTTTAACAAGATCAACCACAGGTTCAGCTTCCGCCGCAAATATCGCATCAAATGAGCTATAATCTCGATAAAATACAAGGCTGGATTTTTTTCTTAAAACCTTGCCTTCACTGATTTCAGTCAACTTTTCTAACCAAGCTGCTTCTGTCCCCATAAAAGGTGCATCAACGCCGGATAATTCAACCATATTAACATCAATAACCCACTTTTTTTGGTCTTTTTCTAATGTTATAAGACAATGCGGCAGAATTTTTTTTAACCCTTGGGACATCAATTGTTCATGCCTAATAAAATATAAAGAACGAAAGCCTACTTGGGCGTTCATCTTTAAAAATGCACTTTCATAGCCAGATTGCTTCATTAGCTTCATGATACGGCGTATAGTCGTCTTTGAATCACTATTTAATAAGATACCTGCAGATTTATACGTATCATACACTTTGATAACTGGCTCGGTTGCTAGGAGACTTAATAAGCTCTCAACGTCGCCGGCAAAAGCAACCACTGCTGTTAAATAAGCATATAACGCCAAAAAAAATCGCATCCACTTATTCATCTTGAACAAAACTCCTTGCACCGTATGCAGATGGACAAGGTTCCTCCATACAATAGTCTAATGCTAGGCGACTGTTTAAATCCATATAGACCAACGAAGAGATAAATTGAGGCCACCAAGGTAGATTATGAAACTCAACGATGCCTTTAAACAATTTAGATAAAACAGGAAGTTCCTGATATGTTTTTGTCTCATCCATAAAATAAGACATTTGAGCTTTTTTTTTCGTTGAAATGGACTGGCTGAATTCATCGTCTATGGCCTGGAGCGTTTGACCTAAGAAATTTGGATTAAAGTTCACTATATCATCTTGCTTGTACGTTATCGTATTAAGATGAGATGGCAAATTATGAGTCAATACATCCTTACGTAATGCCTGTACCCCTTGCGACTGGTTAAATCTATAGGATAAAATACCAAACTTAAACCACTTGTTCTGCATGGCTTGAGCATGCTTCATAAAACTTTCTTCTGAGTTGACTTTTTGTTGCAAGGCTAAAAAATCTTCAGGCATATCTGTTGAGTTCAGCCTTAAATAAAAATTATTTCTATAAGGCTTCCGACAAGTTGGATAAGAGATCCCCATAAAATTAGCAGTTGTATTTAATCTAGTACATATCAAAAACATTTGATACCCTAAAAAAGGGGCTTTTTTTATTTTCTTTACTGTTAATATTAAGCCGGTACCAAACATGGTTATTTGATTACGTATAGACCATATATCAAAAGCATAATTAAACCCTTTTTCAAGTACATGATGACGATAAGTGTCCCAAGATTTCGATTGAAAAAGAGTATGGGCTGCGCTATCTGCTAAGCGGCTAAATTGCTTTTTTGCTTTGAGACTCGCATCATGCAATGAGCTCTTCCAATGATGTGCAATCTTCTGCTTTGCCGTATACAATTGCTGGCCTAAGTGAATCAGTTTTTGTTTTAATGCAGGATTTTGATGTAAATAAAGTGCAGCAATTGGCTTCATCCATTCCTTTAAACCAACCTGATAACACTGCATCACCACATTGGGGTTCAGCAATCCATTCTCGGAAAAGGCTTGAGGGGCGTGTTCAGCACAATGCTTCAGTTGCAATAGTCGCTGTTGTTCAAGTTGCTGTGGTGTCTGATCAGCATATATACTGCGATAAAGTTCTATAATATAGTGGCGATCTAGTAGATGGTTGATGTGTTTGAGCATCTGCAAACTCACAGTATACTGTTGCACCCACATGATATAGCTTTTCACAAACAGAATATCAAGTTGACGGCCATATTGTTCCAGCAGTTCTTGGTCATACTTGGTGTTTAAATCATCCAAACTGTTATGATCGAAGTGAATCTTAGCTGTCCATGCTTGCTGTAGCTCATCTGCTGTATGTTGCATTGATTCAATTTCATCATAGGCGATATCAAAGCCTAATAATATTTCACCCACAACAGGTATAATCCCTGAAACGGCAGCTATTTTATCAAGGCTGTTGCTGTGTGTATCTGTAAAAGTTTCCACCACCCCTGCCATCCAAGCTACCACAGAGACACCTTCCAACACTCTGGTAAACATGCCTTTATTCACAACTTGAGAACTCGATTGTATGAACATTTGGCTCATGTTTTCACTATACTGTGGTGCAACCTCAACACTCTTTTGTACTATATTATCTTGAACATAAGATGAAATTTCAGGATAGAAATCTTTCAAATCTTCTATATTCTGTGCTGTGTCCTCGGCAGTAAACCGTGTTGTTGGAACATCAGAACCGCAGGATCCTGCAATAGCAAGTTTCACTGGCAAACAGGCACCAAGACACACCGGACAAAACCAATATACCGGCCACATAAATTTTATCAATATTCGTCTACATAATTTCACCTGAAACCATTCTCGAATCATTTTTTTATCATTGTTTGTGGAAAATCATTATTATGGAATGTTGCAATTAATTTAAGCATAATGGAATACGTAAATTATTCAACATTAGAATTGAAACACCATTTTTTTTCATAGTGAGATTTCTTGTAAGATACATTAACCTGAAACCTCATTTAGGCCTTGGGTTTATTACGGAAGAAGATCATATTTGACACATTTTATTTTCAAAAAATAAAAAGAATAAAGGCGCTCACATTAATTGATACCGTATCCAGTTTCCTTTTCTATTTTAGAGATATCATTCTGATTTAGTTCAGAGTATGAATCTTTTAAATAGGAGAACATCATATACAAAACCTTTTTGCTGATTGATCTGTGGGATATAGTTCTTTTGCATGAGAGCCCAGTCATGACCTGAAGATATATCCTCTATGATAAATTTACTATTTAAACTTTCTTCTATCTTTAATTTTGGTTCTGTCGCAAACTTTTACTATTTAGCGTGTTGTAGATGTTGATTTTCCAAAATTGATAAGTAATTATGTTTAAAGGCTGCCATTTCCCATCGACCTTTATTATTGAATAAGATTCGTTATTATCATGCTTATAAGCTCAGTTATCGTGAAATTGAAGAGATTCAATTGGTTCGATGAATAAAGGTTGATCATGCTACGATTCATCGTTGGGTTATAAAATACACACCTATTTTAGAGCATGATATAAGGCTAAAAAAGAAGGCTGTATCTGACTCTTGGCGTATAGATAAGATGAATATTCGACTCTGGCTATCAGGTTTGTTTATATTGTTATTCATTGAGATCTTCAGCGTAAAATATCTCCATAATATTGCCGAAAAAAGCCATCGATGGGTCAAACAAAAAACTCGACAAGCTTGAGGTTGGAGGTCTCTTGAAGAAGCAGAAGCAGGACTTCACGGAAAAGAAATGTGGACAATGCTTAAACGAGGGCAAGTTGATATTGAAGGCATCACTCCATTTGAACAATTTTATGCATTTGCAGGCTAATTATATCTTGAGCATCATGTTACCCAGTTTAAATTATTAATGTGCGACAGAACCATAAAAAGCGACATCATCATATCAATAAAGCCAAAGCATTAATGTACATTATTCAGGTTAACGATCCCCGTTATTTTGCAGATTATATAGAAAATGATTATGCTTTGGTCATTGATTATGAGCGTTTAATCGCGATAGGTAATGCGATCATTGATGACATCACCGAACAGGTTCAACCTGATAAGCTCTATCGTTCAGATGCATTGCAAAAATTAAATCAGGGTGCTCAAGCAGAAGCCCTTATGATCATGATACATAACCAATCAGACTATCTTTATACTCATGTACTCAAAGGGGATGCAAACTGCGCATCCCTACTTTACGCTCACTTCACAGCACACAATAGATGAGAGCCTACTCTATGAAAGTGAATCTAGACTAGAACAGATCTTTGTTCTTCGATAATCTCTTGAATACCATGCTTAGCCAGTTCTATCATAGTTAAGAGCTCATCATAACTGAAAGCTTCTTGCTCTGCTGTGCCTTGCACTTCAATAATTTTACCTGTTTCCGTCATCACAACATTCATATCTGTTTCAGCTGCAGAATCTTCAACGTATTCTAAATCACAAATCGCCTCACCTTCATACATGCCCACACTCACAGCTGCAATCATATGTTTAAGAGGATTCGTTTTAAGATAACCTTGTGCACGCGCAAAACTCAATGCATCCGATAGAGCAACACAAGCACCAGAAATAGCTGCTGTACGGGTTCCACCATCAGCTTGAATCACATCACAATCGATAGTAATAGTGTTCTCACCCAAAGCCTCTAGATCAACAGCGGCACGCAATGAGCGCCCTATTAGACGTTGAATTTCTTGAGTACGACCGCTTTGTTTACCTTGAGCTGATTCGCGGTTCATTCTTGAGTGCGTTGAACGCGGTAACATACCGTATTCAGCTGTCACCCATCCTTTACCTTGGCCTTTCAAAAAACGCGGTACGCCTTCAATAAAACTTGCGGTACATATAACTTTCGTCTGACCATACTCAACCAAAACTGAACCTTCAGCGTGCTGAGTAAAATTGCGAGTAAAACTAATCGAACGTACTTGAGCCGCAGTTCTTCCACTTGGACGCATAGATTTTTCCTATTTCATTTCAATAATGTCGCTCATTATACGAAGCAAGTCGGGTACTTGCTAGCTTTAAGTTAAGATTTCGTCTCATTAGAAAGTCTTATAAAAGCTTGATATAATCTTACGCATCTTTTTTTCTAACTTCGTAGGATAAAACCATGATCCATAGCATGACTGCATATGCACGTTCCGAATATAAAGAATCTTGGGGGACCTGTATTTGGGAAATTCGCTCGGTCAACCAGCGTTATCTTGAATGCAGCTTTCGCCTACCTGAAACCTATCGTTCTTTAGAACCTGTATTGCGTGAAAAAATACGGCAGCGTGTACAACGGGGTAAAATTGAAATCAATTTACGCATTCAAAACGAAAATGATCATCAAGAACAGTTGCAATTGAACAATACACTTGCGCAACAGCTGATTACATCAAGTCAGCAATTAGAAAAACTGTTACCCGAAGGTCAAGCTCAACTCAATATTATGGATATTCTACGCTGGCCTGGCGTCATTACACCCATGGAACAAGATCAGAGTGTCGTTCAAAAAACTTTATTAAAACATACTGATGCACTGCTGGATCAGTTTATCCAAGCAAGACAAAGAGAAGGACAAGCTACAGCAGATCTCATGTTACAAAAAATCGAAGGTATCCAAGAGCATGTCGATTTAGTCTGTAGCAAAATGCCCGTCATTTTACAATGGCAAAAAGATAAGTTGAACGATCGCTTAAAAGAGATCACTGAAGATTTAGATCCAAGTCGTCTCGAGCAAGAAATGTTATTCCTTGCCCAAAAAATAGATGTCGCTGAAGAAATGGAACGATTACAAGCGCATATCAAAGAAACGCAACGTATCTTAGCAGAAGGTGGAGCTTGTGGGCGTCGTCTGGATTTCATGATGCAAGAGTTTAATCGTGAATCCAACACCTTAGCTTCTAAATCGATTCACAGTGATATTACCAACTCAGCGATAGAGCTGAAGGTCTTGATTGAACAAATGCGCGAGCAAATTCAAAATATTGAGTGAAGCATGAGGCAAAGTTTGTTCCGCACAAAAGAAGTAGGCTCAAGCCTACTTCGTATTCATCTGTGCAACCTACTCTTTATATGATGATGTTATGCCGTGAGCAATTGACGTGCAGCATCAATCACCACATCAATCGCACGTTTTTCCAAATTTTTCACCTGTTCTGCTGAAGGCGATTCACTTTTGTGTCGATTCACAATCACTGCTGCAACACAACCGGCTCTCAAGCCTTCAGTGGCACACTGCGTAAAGAGCGTTGCTGATTCCATCTCATAATTGAGCACATGCATCGCTTGCCACTCTTTCATCGAGCCTTGTAAGTGCGATACAACTCGCCCTGAATGCGTATCATAGCGCTCTTGGCCTGGATAGAAAGTATCTGCTGAAGCCGTAACCCCGACGTGAGGTTTGACTCCTTTATGAGAACAAGCTTGAATTAAGGCTTGCGTAACAAAAAAATCGGATGCAGCCGGATAAGCAAGCGGAGCAAAGTGTTGGCTCGCACCATCTAAACGTACAGATGCCTGAGAGACAATCATATCACCCACATCGATATCTGGCTGAATGGCGCCTGTTGTGCCTATACGTAAAAAAGTAGTAATGCCTAGCTGTGACAATTCTTCAACCGCAATCGATGTAGAAGGCCCACCAATGCCTGTAGAGCAAATTACAACAGGGTGCTCTTCAATCCATGCCAGGTAGGACGTAAACTCTCGATGTGCAGCAAGCTTCTTAGCCTGCTTCATCTGAGTAGCAATCCGTTCAACACGCTCAGGATCACCAGGAACAATTGCAAGCGTCGCACCTTCAAGCTGATCTTGATGTATGCCTAAATGAAAAACCTGTTTCATAGTTTCTAACCTTATTATTTTATTTATATGCTAACTTCACAAAGTGAAGCTTGAGTTTAACCAAGAGTGCTCGGCTCATGAACAAAGCAAGCAATACACTCGAAGAGATAACAATCCAGTCGGGTAACATCTCATGAGAGGCCGTTAAATGTGTTCGGATGTCTATTGCAAAAGCGCTCACCAAATAATCAGTTAAAAATCCAAACAATAAAGCCACGCCTAAAACGCCCGTCAAATAGGCGATTAAAGAACGCTGTCCGAGCTCTTTAGCCACAACAGACAAAGTTGCAATATTTGTAGCAGGACCTGCTAACATAAAGAGTAATACAGCACCAGGACTCACTCCAGCGAGCAACAGGCCAGCGGCAATAGGGGTTGAAGCGGTAGCGCAAATATACATAGGTACTGAGATCACCATCATCAACAGCATACCCAACAATCCATGCCCCCACTCAACTAAAAAATCTTCAGGTACATACGCTTTAACTAAAGCTGCAAACAACAGACCCGTGAGTAACCACACCACCGTATCTTCAACCATATCAAAACTTACGTACTTAGCACTTTGTTGTAAACGCTGAGTCAAAGGCTGTTGCGAATCATGGTCACTATGTTTCTTACTACAGCATGAGCTGGTCTGTTCTGACTGCATCTGCGCCTGATGCTTTGCATCTTCTTTTCCCACGAGCAGGCCAGCAACCATAGCACTAAAAAATGCAGCAATAGGGCGCATCGAAGCTAGAAAAGGTCCAAGTAATGCGTAAGAGATAGAAATGGAATCTACTCCAGTTTCAGGTGTTGAAACCATAAAGGCAGTCGTAGCACTTTTAGATGCCCCTTGACGCCGTAGACCAATTGCTGCAGGAATCACGCCACAAGAACAAAGAGGCAAAGGAATACCAAATATAGAAGCTTTGAACACACTAGAAAATCCCTCTTGTCCTAATTGCTCACGTAGCCATGACATAGGCAAGAAAGTCTTAATAAGACCTGCAACAATAAATCCAACAATGAGCCAAGGCGCAGCTTCCATAAACAACACAACAAAACTTTCTAACATAAGCATGAATGAAAATCCTTCAATATTTTCTTATAAATGATATGACTTTGAATGCTCTTTTACCGCTTCAATAAAAATACGCGCATGCTCAGGATCTACATCAGGATGAATACCATGCCCCAAATTAAAGACATGTCCAGAGCCATGGCCAAAGCGACTCAAAATCTTATTCACTTCCTGAACAATGGTATCTTGATCAGCATAAAGCATAGATGGATCCATGTTGCCTTGCAGTGCAACTCGATCTCCCACACGCGCACGAGCTTGGGCTAGGTCGGTAGTCCAATCTAGACCTAAAGCATCACACCCTGTTTCTGCCATCGCTTCTAACCATTGACCGCCGCCTTTGGTAAAGAGTGTAACAGGAACTATATAGCCATCATGTTCTCGCTTTAATCCGGAAACAATCTTATGCATATAACGCAACGAAAACTCTCGGTAAGCTGACTCAGAAAGCACACCGCCCCATGTATCAAAAATCATGACCGATTGTGCACCGTGTTCAATTTGAGCATTGAGATATAGGGTTACTGCATCGGCTAGTTTGTCAAGTAATGTATGTAATGCTCGCGGATCAGAAAAAGCCATTTTCTTTATTTTGGTAAATGCTTTACTCGCGCCGCCTTCAATCATATAAGTAGCAAGCGTCCAAGGTGATCCTGAAAAACCAATTAAAGGTACGTCGCCTTGCAGTGCTTTACGAATAGTACTGACTGCATCCATAACATAACCTAGCTCATCAACAGGATCTACAATAGGAATTTTTTTTATATCATCATGAGTCCGTATAGGATTTTGAAAACGCGGCCCTTCGCCTGTTTCAAAATACAAGCCAAGCCCCATAGCATCGGGAATCGTTAAAATATCGGAAAATAAAATTGCAGCGTCTAAAGGAAATCGTCGTAATGGTTGTAATGTCACCTCACAAGCTAACTCTGGATTACGACATAAAGACATAAAGTCTCCAGCTTGAGATCTTATTTTTTTATATTCAGGTAAATAGCGACCAGCTTGGCGCATCATCCATACAGGTGTATGTGTAACAGGTTGTCGAAGCAAAGCTTTTAAATAGCTATCATTTTTTAATGTGTACATCAGGCATGTATCCCTAAAAAACTAAAACGCCCTTTTATTGTACCACTTTTAATCTTTTAACCTGTACTATTCTTCACAAATAGTTTAAGCAAAAACACAATATGTTAAAAATCAAATTATGAAAAGATTGACCATTTTTCACGCTAACTATATGCTTATAACAAAGGCCTAGTAAAAAGGAGTCATGTCATGACAGATCATGCCAACCACAAACAACATAAATGGAGTGGCTTAAACCAGCATATTGATCGATGGCTCGAACATCGAGGAAAGTTACTCGCTCACTACTGCAAAATAGCAAACCTCCCACCATTTGAACATCAAAACAATAGCCTTCCATCTGCTGAAGAAATTAATGCTTTCTGCGGTGATCTTGTTGATTATGTTTCTGAAGGTCACTTTGAAATTTATGAAGAAATTATTACCGCGTATGAAGAAGAACACCGAGAAAGGATGGAGCTAGGCAAATATGTGGTACCAGCAATCAATGATACGACAGACGAAGCGCTCAATTTTCATGACAAATACACCATTGAAGAAAAACCCAACGCTTTAGATAAGCTTGATGAAGACTTATGCAATCTAGGCGAGCTCATGGAAAAACGCTTTGAGCTCGAAGATTTATTACTAGAGAAGCTTCATAGTTCACACAAGTAACACCAAGCTTCATTAAAAACTAAGCTTTCTTCTGAATGATAACCTCTTCAGCTGACTTAGCATAAGATTCAATTTCGTTGAAATTTAAATAACGATATGTTTCATCATAAATTAAATCTAATTTTTGTGCATACTCCATATACTCGGCTACTGTAGGTAATTTACCTTTGATCGCAGCTACAGCAGATAACTCAGCCGAAGCCAAGTATACATTTGCACCCGCTCCCATACGATTAGGAAAGTTACGTGTTGAAGTTGATACAACCGTCGCTTTATCTGCCACACGAGCTTGATTTCCCATGCATAAAGAGCAACCTGGAATTTCAGTACGCGCACCAACACGACCAAAAATACCATAGTAACCTTCAGCAATAAGTTGATCTTGATCCATTTTCGTGGGCGGTACAATCCACAAACGCGTTGCCAGCTGACCTTTATACTCATTGAGTAAGTTACCTGTAGCACGGAAGTGACCAATATTGGTCATGCATGAACCGACAAACACTTCATCTACAGGATCGCCTGCCACATCAGACAGCAAACGAGCATCATCAGGATCATTAGGTGCACATAAAATCGGTTCTTTGATTTCATTCATATCAATTTCGATCACTTCAGCATATTCAGCATCAGGATCAGCACTCATCAACTCTGGTTTTTTCAACCACTCTTCCATCGACTCAATACGACGCTCCATAGTACGGCGATCACCGTAACCTTCAGCAATCATCCATTTGAGCATCACAATATTAGAGTTGATATATTCAATGACAGGCTCTTTATTTAACTTAATGGTACAGCCTGCCGCACTACGCTCAGCTGAGGCATCAGAGAGCTCAAAGGCTTGCTCAACTTTCAAGTCTTCTAAACCTTCAATTTCTAATACTTTACCGGAGAAAATATTTTTCTTACCTTTTTTCTCAACAGTGAGCAAACCTTTTTGAATGGCGTAATAAGGTATAGCGTGGACTAAGTCACGCAACGTAATGCCGGGTTGTAACTTTCCTTTAAAACGCACCAAAATTGATTCAGGCATATCTAAGGGCATCACACCTGTAGCGGCTGCAAAGGCAACAAGACCCGAGCCTGCAGGGAAAGAAATACCAAGAGGAAAGCGCGTATGTGAATCACCACCTGTTCCCACAGTATCAGGCAACAGCATTCTATTGAGCCAAGAGTGAATCACACCATCACCAGGGCGCAATGACACACCGCCACGATTCATAATAAAATCAGGTAAGTTATGATGGGTATCCACATCAACAGGTTTTGGATAAGCTGCTGTATGACAGAAAGATTGCATCGTTAAATCAGCACTAAAGCCAAGACAAGCGAGATCTTTTAGCTCATCTCGAGTCATAGGTCCTGTTGTATCTTGTGATCCTACCGTGGTCATATAAGGTTCACAGTATTGTCCAGGACGTACACCTTCTGTTCCACAAGCGCGGCCGACCATTTTTTGTGCGAGGGTGTAGCCTTTGTCGCTACCTGTAATATCTTTAGGTCGCACAAACACTTTTGAAGGCTCTAGCTTCAGAACTTGTCTTGCTTTATCTGTTAAGCCTCGGCCAATAATCAATGGAATACGACCGCCTGCTCTGACTTCATCAAGTAAAACATCAGTTTTAAGAGAAAACTCAGCAATGACTTTGTCTGTATTATGTTGACATACTTTGCCTTCATAAGGATAGAAGTCAATCACATCTCCCATCTGCATTAGGTCAACCGGCATTTCTACAGGGAGTGCGCCCGCATCTTCCATCGTATTAAAGAAAATAGGTGCAATTTTACCACCGAAACAAAATCCACCCGAGCGCTTATTAGGTACATAAGGAATATCATCGCCCATGAACCATAACACAGAGTTTGTTGCCGACTTACGTGAAGAACCTGTACCCACAACATCACCCACGTAAACCAAAGGAAAGCCTTTATCATTGAGCTCTTTAAGCTTCACCATAGGCCCTGTTTTACCTGAATCATCCGGAACAATACCATCACGCTCCATCTTCAACATCGCTAAAGCATGCAAAGGTATATCAGGTCTTGACCAAGCGTCTTGTGCAGGGGATAGATCGTCTGTATTCGTTTCACCTGTAACCTTAAACACAGTCAAAGATATTTTCTTTTCTAATTCAGGACGGTTTAAAAACCACTGTGCATCAGCCCATGATTGCACCACTCGCTTTGCCACAGCATTGCCTGCATTCATTTTATCCACCACATCGTGGAAAGCATCAAATATCAATAAAGTCTGTGATAAAGCATCTCCAGCAAGCTCTGCTAAATCTTTATCATCTAATAAATCAACAAGAGGTTCAATATTATAACCGCCTTGCATTGTGCCTAAAAGCTTGGTTCCTTCTTCTCTGGAAAGTAATGGTGTACTCACATCACCTTTCACTACATCAGCTAAAAAAGCAGCTTTGACATATGCGGCTTCATCTACACCTGGCGGTATACGATTTTTTAATAAATCAAGTAAAGTCTCATGATCTGCTTGCGCTGGATTTTTGAATAAATCAACCAACTCGGCAACTTGCTGTGCACTCAGAGGTCGGGGAACAACTCCCATTGCCTCACGCTCTTTTACATGTTTTCCATAAGCATCTAACACGTCAAAGTCCTCACTTATTTTTTATTTGATTGTTTGAAAATGAAGTTTCAAACGTAATTATTTTTGTACGCCTATACAATAATACTCTAGCAATTAAATAATTTAAATATTTTACTAAAATTTATCATTATTAAAATTTTTTACCTAAATACACATAAAGCGAAACTTCTTGCGCTGTATTCGCACCTAAAGCTAGGGTGAGCGTACCAATTTTAGTTTCACTTCCCAGATAAACAGCTGAAGCATAAATTAAATCTCGTTTATCTATATCGGCTTTTGTACCTTGATTTCCAAAGCGCAATTCATGTTTTAACCACACATTTCCTACTTCCATAGATACGCCACCATAAAGCGGCGTATCAGGTAAGCCTAAAAAGGAATCTGATAGTTCATAGTTATAACTGATCAGACCTAATATTTTTCTGTCGCCAACTAAAATATTGGGACGAAAACCCGACAAAGACAGGAAGCCTCCTAGATTGAACTGGTACATAGAAAAATCGAAAGAGTCGCTGTCTGAGAATCCATCATGATCAATTCTGCCGTATTCCAACCGAGTGCTGAACGTATTACGGCCTATCTTTAAAGATCCAGTATAAATAACCTCAAAATAATCAATAGGCAATATATTATCTTGATATGAAGTAAGCTTAAAAGGAATGCTCGAATCACTATAGATTTGCTTGGTGGTCTTTTGGTAAATCCTACTGAAATAAATCATCAATGCATTGCCCTTTTGAGGAAAAAAGGCATTATCCTGCTGATCGTAATGCATAAGTATATAAGGCGCGTAACTATAATAATAATTCGTCCAATCAATAGAGAGCGCACTGTATTTGAGTTTAGAAGTAAAGTCCATCCAAGCCCCTGCTTGAATTAGAAATTGTCGTGTAAAGTTATAACCTATTCCTAAATCAAAGCGATTGGCATGTCTCTCTTGTGTGATAGTGTAATCGAAGTTTTCTAACCAGTTCTTACCCTCATCAATTTTATATTTGTATGAAACAGATGAAAAAAAGTGGTCAGTTCTATCTAGAGGCTGGTAAAAATGAGTGCGATAAAAAGTTTCTCGTGCAAGTTGCACTTCATTCAACCATTCTGCTGAAAAAGAATTCAGATCCGTTTGCAAAAAACTAAAGTCTAAGTCCACACTTGCATGGTAATCGACTCCCTTCTCAAAACTCAGACCAAAATTAAGATAATTAGGCCCCCAAGATTTAGGCTCTGCGATAATGATTAAGTCATTAAGCTTTAAATCCTCAGTTGGCCTGATATAAGCCTCAACACGTTCAAACCTATCTAAGTTATAAACATGCGTTACAATATCCTCAATATTTTTTCTTGTTGAATAGTTTTTTTGAGCACGTTGCACTTGCTCTTTGATTAAAGGCTTTAAATGAGAAGCAGGTGAATCAATCACAACTTGACGCATGGGACGATAAATTATGTCTTGTATCGCATCACGTTGACGTAACTTCGCTTCTCTGTATGTGAAGTACTCTTGTTTTTCTAATTTATATTCCAGTAACTTCCTCGATTGAGCTTGAGCTGCTTGATAACCTTTAGTAATACTGTCTTGGTTAATCAGGTTAAAGTCGGTCGTGCTCATGCCTTCAACTTCAGGTGTAATGAGCACATCGCCCTCACCGAGTAACTTCTTTTGATGCTCCGTATTGCTAAGTACCAAAAATACAGAAAGCTGCTCTAGTGCACTTAAAGGCGTGTTCAGTTGCTTTCCTTTTAAAGGCTCTGAAGCAATATCTACAGCAATAACGATATCTGCTCCCATAGTGCGAATCAAATCAACAGGCAAATTGTTAGCAATGCCACCATCAACAAGCTGTTGGCCATCAATAAGCACAGGGCTTAATATGCCAGGCACGCTCATTGAAGCACGTACAGACTTGATCAGATCTCCCTGTTTTAAAGGTACAACTTGGCGCGTTTCTAAATTTGCTGTAACAGGGTAAAAGGGAATAGGCAATTTGTAAAAATCATCGAATCGAGGTAAAATACCTATTGATTCATATAAAAGTCGCATCATAGTTTGGCCTTGTAGCCAACCAGATGGCACTCTAAGTTGATAATCTCTCATTCCCAAGTCAATGGGAATATTATAAGTATCTCTTAATTTTTGGCTGCGTAGAGGTAAGTCTTCTCGAGGCACGCGATCACTATAACCTGAGTTCCAATCCAAGCTCAGCATAATCGATTCTATTTCAGCGGAGGAGTAACCCAGTGCATACAAAGCACCCACATAAGAGCCAATACTCGTTCCTGTAATATAATCTACAGGGATATGATGTTCTTCTAACCAACGCAATACACCTACATGTATAATACCTTTGGCGCCACCACCTGCAAGTACCAATCCAACTTTAGGCCTTGCTTCAACCTGAGCCTGATAACCAAAACATAATATAAATACCAAACATAAACTACCCCAACGCACGCATAACTCCTTTTTATCAGCGTCTTACACTTAGGATAAAACTCAATGTTTTGCAAACAATATTCCTTTAAGCCTGCCGATGTAGCTATAAAAAAAGCGCCACATTGGGCGCTTTTCTTTATTTTTTCTTTGCTTTTGGATTGGGCAAATCAGTTATCGAACCTTCGTACACTTCAGCTGCAAGTCCTACAGATTCGTGTAAGGTTGGATGCGCATGAATGGTTAATGCTAAATCTTCAGCATCACAACCCATTTCAATCGCTAAGCCGATTTCACCTAGCAGCTCACCACCATTGGATCCCACTACGGCGCCGCCAATCACACGGTGTGATTCTTTCTCAAAAATGAGTTTCGTCATACCATCTGATGCGTCTGATGCAATAGCTCGACCACTTGCAGCCCAAGGGAATACAGCTGTTTCATAAGCGATACCTTGTGCTTTCGCTTCTTTTTCTGTCACGCCGACCCAAGCTACTTCAGGATCAGTATAAGCAATTGATGGAATCACTTTCGGATCAAAGTAATGTTTTTTACCCGAGATCACTTCCGCTGCAACATGCGCTTCATGCACGGCTTTATGCGCAAGCATAGGCTGGCCAACAATATCGCCAATAGCGAAGATATGATTGACGTTAGTACGCATTTGCTTATCTACATGAATAAAACCACGCTCGTCTACCGCGACACCTGCTTTTTCAGCATCAATAAGTTTACCATTTGGCGTACGACCAATAGCCACCAATACAGCGTCATACACTTCTGCTGATGCTGGCGCATTTTTCCCGCTCATCGTAACATGAATACCATCGTCTTTCGCTTCAACCGCTTCAACTTTAGTCTCAAGCATAAACTTAAATTTAGAAGACATACGCTTTGTAAATACTTTGACTATGTCTTTGTCCGCTGCAGGAATGACTTGATCCAACATTTCGACCACTTCCACTCTAGAGCCTAAAGCATGATATACACTGCCCATTTCTAGGCCAATGATACCACCACCCATAATGAGAAGTTTATTTGGAATTTCTTTGAGCTCAAGTGCGCCTGTAGAGTCCCAAATACGTGGATCTTCATGTGGAATAAAAGGAAGTTGAATCGGCTTTGAACCTGCTGCAATAATGGCATGCTCAAAGTTAATCGTCGTCGCGCCATCTTGCCCTTCAACAACAAGTGTATGCGAGCCAGTAAATTTACCATAGCCTCGGACTACGTTCACTTTACGCATCTTCGACATGCTTGCAAGACCACCTGTAAGCTGGCCTACTACTTTCTCTTTATGCGCTCTTACTTGTGCAAGGTCTATCTTAGGCTTAGAAAACTTAATCCCATGATCAGAAACTACTTGAGATTCGTCTATGACCTTAGCTAAATGTAATAATGCTTTTGATGGAATACAGCCTACATTTAAACATACTCCGCCAAGCGTATCAAAACGCTCAACTAATACTGTATCCAACCCTAAATCTGCTGCACGAAATGCTGCAGAGTAGCCGCCAGGACCTGAGCCCAATACAACGACCTGTGCTTTTAATTCTTTTGCCATTTTATCCTCTGTCGTTTCTTTCATTCCTTTTGACATGAAGTGCTCAACTTGATTATACGTTGAGCACAACTCCAACCTTAAAAAGGTACTGCTCTAAGAGTTACAGTAACTACTTTTACTTACAAAATTATCTTGCGAATATCCGACAACATGCCTGACAAAGTAACAGAGAATTTTGCAGCCAATGCACCATCAATTACACGGTGGTCATAAGAAAGTGATAAAGGCAACATCAAACGAGGTTGAAACGCTTTACCATCCCACTTTGGTTTAATTTCAGACTTAGAAACACCCAAAATAGCGACATCTGGCGCATTCACAATCGGTGTAAATGCCGTGCCACCTATGCCACCTAGGCTGGATATAGTAAAGCAACTGCCTTGCATATCTGCACCTGTTAGCTTGCCATCACGTGCTTTCTTTGAGATCTGAAGAAGCTCTTTTGATAACTCATACACACCTTTTTGATCTACATCGCGCACAACCGGCACAACAAGACCATTAGGCGTATCAACTGCAATACCAATATGGAAATACTTCTTCTGAATTAAACTTTGACCATCAGCACTTAAGCTTGAATTAAATACAGGGAACTGCGCCAAAGTTTTCGCAACCGCCTTCATCATAAAGACAAGAGGTGTGACTTTAAAGCCTGCTTCTTGTTTACCAAGCTGAGCATTTTGTTCTTTGCGGAACGCTTCAAGTTCAGTGATATCAGCTTCATCAAACTGTGTTACATGTGGTATCGTAACCCAATTGCGATGTAAGTTAGGTCCTGAGATTTTTTGAATACGCGTCAAAGGAATCTCTTCTACTGCACCAAACTTAGAAAAATCAACTTTAGGTGCTTCAAGTACACTAAAGTTACCCGTGCCTGCACCACCACCTGACTTAGCACGTGCAATCATACTCTTCACGTAAGCTTGTACATCTTCTTTGATAATACGCTTCTTGCGACCTGAACCGGCAACATCACCTAAATCGACACCAAACTCACGCGCAATACGACGCACAGAAGGTGAGGCATGCGACAATGACGCTTCCTGAGCTGCACTTAATGCTTGTGCTGGTTCAGCCTTCGCTGGAGCAGATACAGGTGCCGCTTGAGCAGGCTCTGCTTTCGCTGGAGCAGATACAGGTGCTGCTTGAGCAGGCTCTGCTTTCGCAGCTGGAGCTGCTACGGCTTGACCTTGAACTTCAAGTAAAAGCATTACAGAACCTTCAGAGACTTTGTCACCTAAATTCACTTTTAATTCTTTCACTGTACCTGCATCAGAGCTAGGTACGTCCATGGAAGCTTTGTCTGTTTCAACCGTGATCACGCTTGTATCAGCTTCGATCACGTCACCTACCGCAACCAATACTTCGATGATCTCAGCATCGGTTGTATCAATATTAGGTACTTTCACTTCGATGACTTGCGATGCTGAGCTTGCTGCGGGCGCAGCTTCTACAGCAGGAGCAGAATCAACGGCGGGTGCTGCATCGGCTGCTGCACCTGACTCAATCATAGCAATCAAAGTGCCCTGTGAGACTTTATCGCCCACATTCACTTTTAACTCTTTGATAACACCTGCGAAAGGTGCTGGAATATCCATAGTAGCTTTGTCTGTTTCAACGGTTAAGATAGAAGACTCTGCTTCTACCTCATCGCCAACTTGTACGCAAAGCTCAATCACTTCAACTTCATCACTTCCAATGTCAGGAACAATAACTTCTTTTAATTCAGCCATTTCTATCAATCTCTTAGGCAAATAATGGATTTACTTTATTAGAATCAATGTTGTACTTTTTCAAGGTGTCTTTTACAAGCTCCATAGGTACTTCATTTCTATCTGCTAATGTTTTTAAGGTTGCAATCACGATAAACTGAGCACTGACTTCAAAATGATCACGTAAGTTCTCACGGCTATCTGAGCGACCAAAACCATCTGTACCCAAAACTTTATAATCTGTCGGTACATAAGCACGCACTTGCTCTGCATAGCTCTTCATGTAATCGGTTGCTGCAACAACAGCTCTGTCGCTTGACAAAACTTGTGTGATGTAAGGTTTTTGTCTACCTTCATCAGCATGAAGCATATTGTGGCGCTCACAAGATTGACCATCTCTTGCCAACTCATTAAAGCTCGTCACACTAAATACTTCTGATTCGATAGCAAAATCTTCAGCTAAGATCTGAGCTGCTTGACGCACCTGCTCTAAAATTGTACCACAACCTAGTAACTGCACTTGAGCTTTTGCAGCATTAGGCTTCACTGTTTCAAGTGAGTAAATACCTTTTAAGATTCCCTCTTCAATACCTTCTGGCATTTGAGGATGAACGTAATTCTCATTCATAAGCGTTAAGTAGAAGAAAATATCTTCTTGCTCTGGACCGTACATACGCTCAATACCGTTTTGTACAATCGTTGCAACTTCATAAGCATATGTTGGATCATAAGTAATACAGTTTGGAATGACACCTGCTTGGATATGCGAATGTCCATCTTGATGCTGTAAACCTTCACCATTAAGCGTTGTGCGACCTGCTGTAGCACCTAATAGGAAACCACGGGCACGCATATCACCTGCAGCCCAAGCCATGTCACCGACACGCTGGAAGCCAAACATAGAATAGTAAATATAGAACGGAATCATAGGACAATCATTCGTTGAATAACTTGTTGCTGCATTCAACCAAGATGACATAGCACCTAATTCATTGATACCTTCTTGTAGAACTTGACCTTTTACATCTTCACGGTAATAAGCCATCTGATCTTTATCTTGCGGTGTATAGTTTTGTCCCGCACTTGAATAGATACCTACTTGACGGAATAAACCTTCCATACCGAATGTACGCGCTTCATCAGGAATAATAGGTACAACACGCTTACCGATGTTCTTATCTTTAAGCAAGGTTGCCATAATACGTACAAAAGACATAGTTGTAGAGACTTCACGATCACCTGTACCTTTCAAGACCGCGTCAAAGGCACTCAACTGAGGCACAGTCAAAGCGTCACTGAACTTTTCTAAGCGCGCTGGTGTAAAGCCTTTTAATGCTTCACGTCTTTCAAGCATATACTTCACTTCAGGTGAATCAGCACCTGGGTGATAATAAGGAATATCCGCTAAATCTTCATCAGCAACAGGAATATCAAAACGATCACGGTAATGGCGTACTGAATCTTGCTCTAGTTTTTTAACTTGGTGTGCAATATTACGTCCTTCTGCTGCTGCACCCATACCAAAACCTTTAATTGTTTTAGGTAGGATAAGAGTAGGCTTACCATTCTTATCTTGTGCTTTTGAAAATGCCGCATAAACTTTCTCAGGATCGTGTCCACCACGTTTTAGAGCAAAGATTTCATCATCTGACATATCTTGAACTAAAGCAGCTGTTTCTGGATATTGACCAAAGAAATGCTCACGCATGTAAGCGCCATCTTTAGAAGCAAAGTCTTGGTATGCACCATCGACCGTTTCTTGCATCAGCTGTAGTAATTTACCTGAAGTATCTTTTTCAAGTAAGGCATCCCACTCAGAACCCCAAATCACTTTGACTACATCCCAGCCTGCGCCAGAAAATAAGCCTTCTAACTCTTGAATAACTTTCGAGTTACCACGAACAGGACCATCAAGACGCTGTAAGTTACAGTTTACAATAAAAACAAGGTTATCAAGTTTTTCACGCGCAGCTAAAGTAATAGCGCCCAATGATTCAGGCTCATCACACTCACCATCACCCATAAAGCAATAAATCATTTGCTCAGAGCAATCTTTCAAACCTCTGTTCGTTAGGTAACGTAAGAAACGAGCTTGATAGATAGCTTGCATAGGTCCAAGCCCCATAGAAACTGTTGGGAACTGCCAGTAATCAGGCATCAGCTTAGGATGAGGATAAGAAGAAATACCTTTACCATCAACTTCTTGACGGAAGTTATCAAGTTGAGCAGAAGTTAAACGGCCTTCTAAGAAAGAACGCGCATAAATACCAGGAGAAATGTGACCTTGATAGTAAACTAAGTCTCCACCATCTTTTTCATTTGGAGCACGGAAAAAGTGATTGAAGCATACATCGTATAACGCTTCACTTGAAGCAAAACTTGCGATATGACCACCTAGTTCGAGATCTTTTTTTGATCCACGTAAAACAAGGGCCATTGCATTCCAACGAATGATGGAACGAATACGCTCTTCTAACTTTCTATCACCAGGCATCTGAGGTTGCTCTGCTGTAGAAACTGTGTTGATATAAGCTGTTGTCGCTTCACCTGATAATGCACAACCACCTTGGCGGGCTCTATTTATAACCTGACCTAAAATGAACTGTGCTCTTTCAAAACCATCCACATCAATCACTGACTCTAGTGCATCAAGCCATTCTTGAGTTTCTTGTGGGTCGATATCATGGGGTGATACTGTCGCCATGTCTCTTGCCTTTATTATCAAAAATCAATTATCTACTTACATTAATGTAGAAAACTATAGCATTAATCAATGCAATGCTTGAAATCACTCAGTTACTACACCATCTATACAGTCTCCGCTGCGACGAATCATCCTTTGTATGTTCACTGCTTCAGTTAAAACACACAAAAGCATAAAGTGCATGTACTCTTGAATAAAAGTACTTGCAACTTTATGCGCATTATACAAGCTAAGGGAAGCTACAAGTTAGGATTATAACACGCTTACCGCTTGCTATAGCCTCTTTAAACACATTTGTTAAGGAGGCTTGATATCAAAAAAACTTCTAAATA
Organism: Shewanellaceae bacterium UBA2521; assembly: GCA_002341165.1. Taxonomy (GTDB): domain Bacteria; phylum Pseudomonadota; class Gammaproteobacteria; order Enterobacterales; family Shewanellaceae; genus UBA2521. The sequence goes on along the minus strand of DDNL01000007.1, from coordinate 21,199 downwards.
TAATGTACTTTTTTAACTAAGCGCTTACAGCGCCTACGTTGAAGCTTAACTAAAATTTTTTAATGCTATTTAAAAGCCACATTAAATTTAATTGCCGATACTCTACCAGAAGAAAAACGTAAAATCCAACGTGACAAAGTAAATCATGCAATATTCAAGCAAAATTTCAGTAAACTAACGCAAAATCCCCACAATAGTAAAAAGTGCAATCACAACTAAAACTAAAATCGATGTTCTATGGGAAAGTTGGAAAAAAGTATCAGCAATATATTGTTGCGTTTCATTTTTTAAATCTTGCTTAGATAAAAGAGCAGCTTCTGATACAGATAAGATAATTTTAATGGAAGGTGTAAGAGGTAATAAAGCATACTGCATCCAAACGACCGCTCCTCGTGTAAAATGTCCCGTTAATAAATAACTACAAGATATAAGTCTCGTGGGTAGCCAATCTAAGAAAAATAAAATTTTATCTATAGTTTTATAGTCAAGTTGATGTTTATAAAAATGATCTTGAATAAAACAACAAGTACAGTAAAAAAATAATAAAGCAGGCGCAAACATACCACCAAACATTAAATAAAATAATCTTGTTGCAATGTATCGATAATTCACCCAAATGGATAAATGTCCAATATAAAGTCCCATTTTATCTTTATCTATCAAAAAGCTATCAACATCATGATCAATATCATGCGCATGCTTTAACGCACCACCTGTATCATCTTGTTCCAAAGTCTCATGTGCTAAAACAACCTTGTCTTGAATAAACCGATGATTAAAGCATAGATAAGCGACACCCACCCAAATGACCAAAATCAGAACTGAACCAAAAAAGTAAGGCAGTAAAAAATTTAAAATAAATAAGCCGAGAAAAATACTCACAGCAGGAACAAAGAGTATCGCCCAGAAATATCGAGGCTGAATTATTTTTTCATCTGGCAAATATTTACCTAAACACCATTGAAGACCATGGGTGAGAGAGAGTCTTTGTTGAAATAAATTAAACTTAAATAAAACTAACAAGACCAATGATGTAAATAAAGTCATCTGAATATACTCAATGTCATCACAAGATTTAATTCTGCTCTAATTGTGCTAAATAATAAGCCCAATCAAATGCGTCTCCTGGATCTGTTTTTCTATCTGGTGCAATATCTCGATGCCCAACGATATGAGATACTTTAATTTTAGGACAGTCATGCATAACGCGTTGTGTTAATCTCACTAAAGCTTCGTACTGCTTTGATGTATAAGGTATATCATCTGTTCCTTCAAGTTCAATACCTAAAGAAAAATCATTACAGGCTTGACGACCTTCAAAAGAAGAGACACCTGCATGCCAAGCACGATGATGTATGGGTACGTACTGGATAATCGCGCCCTCTCTACGTATAAAAAAATGCGCCGAAACACGTAAGCCAATCAACTCATGTAGAGCTTTAGGGCTTTGATCATCAATATCGCCCATGAAAAGCTGATCCACATAAGGCTGATTAAATTCACCTGCTGGTAAGCTAATATTATGTATTACCAACAAACTAATATCTTTTGGATCAGGTCTTTCATCGTAGTGAGGAGAAACCCGACATTGTGCAAGATCTGGGTACCACCCTGTTGTATCCGAAAACGAATCCATACTGTTTTTTTTCTGCATCATACAACCTTAACGAAAGTTATTTGTATATTTTAGGTTATTTTTATACTCAATCACCCAGAAGTTGCCACTTCAGGCTATGCATTTCTCTTGAACAAGTTTAAAATAATATTTTTTTATAAATCAAAACACAAGAGCCATAAAGTTATGCAAACACCTGATATATGTCAACAGGTTGCCTTCGCTTTAAGTGAAGATTTAAATCACCTACCGCCTGAAAAGGGAGATTTAACAGCACAACTGATTCCTCAGGATCAGCATGTCGTCGCACGTCTCATTTCTCGTGAAGCGGGTCTCTTTTGCGGCCAAGCTTGGGCTGATGAAGTGTTCAAGCAACTCGGTGATCAAGTCCAACTCAAATGGCTTGTCCAAGATGGAGAGCAGATCAAAGCCGATCAAGTGCTTTGTATGTTATCAGGGCCTGCTCGCATGATTTTAACAGGTGAGCGTACCGCAATGAACTTCATTCAAACTCTCTCGGGTGTTGCAAGCTTAACTCAAAGTTATATCACAGCCTTGGCACCATTCAAAACACAACTTCTTGATACACGGAAAACAATTCCTGGCTTACGTCAAGCACAAAAGTATGCCGTATCTTGTGCAGGTGGACGTAATCATCGCATGGGGCTCTTTGATGCCTTCTTAATTAAAGAAAACCATATTATGGCATGTGGTGGTATTAATGCGGCTGTGCAACAAGCTCGCCTTCTTCATCCAGATAAAACTGTAGAGGTTGAAGTTGAAACACTAGATGAGCTACGCCAAGCACTTAAAGCACAAGCGGATATCATTATGCTCGATAATTTTGATATTCCTATGATGCAAGAAGCTGTGCATATTAATAACCAGCAAGCTCTACTTGAAGTATCTGGTAATGTCACACTAGAAACCATCACCAGCTTTGCACAAACAGGCGTTGATTTTATTTCGGTAGGCGCTCTTACAAAACATGTTCGCGCTCTGGATTTATCTATGCGTATCGAATCGAGGCTCACCGCATAAGTCATACTGCAAACATCAACTTTACTACCAAAAATCAACACTTTTTGTAACTGCTACTTATCGATTAAAGTATAGCCTATCTTACAATTTGATAGGCTCTATCATGCTCAAGAAAAATGGATTTACCCTTTTAGAAATTCTGATTGCAATGGTGATCATTGGCATACTGAGTTCCATCGTAATCCCTCAATACCAAGTGTATGTCGTGCAATCGAAGGTCATGTCGGCTTTTGCCAGCTTAAATGCACTCAAACCTCACATTGAACAACGTATAGCTCAAGACCAGCCCATCACATCTTCTCTATCGCTAGAACAGTTAGGCGGCCACCAGCTGGATCAAAAAAGTATAGGCAATATGACCTTCAACTACATCGAAGGTACGCATCCCGTTTACGAACTTCAGGTCACTTTTATTTCTGAAGGTATCGCTGACCACAGCATTACATTACAAAGAAAACAGGGAGCTTGGTCATGTACAACAGATTTGCCCTCACAATTCCAACCTACACATTGTAAAGCACATCATGCAAACAAGACTGTACAAAGTGCTGCGCAAATGGAGTCTTTTTAGATCATGACCGACACTAATACAACCCGTTCACACACAGAACTATATCTTGCATCCAAAACGCATCACGAACTGAGTATCACGGAATATATAGAGCACATATTTAACTATGCTCTGACACATCAGGCTTGTGATATACATATTGAACCTTTTCTCGATCACTACCGCATACGATTTCGCATTGATGGTTTATTGCACCCACTGTGTACGGAGACCAAGGAACAAGGCATAAAAATATGCACTCACTTGAAGGTATTAGCGCAACTCAATATTGCAGAGCACAGGCGACCTCAAGATGGTAGAGCTCAAGTTCATCTACCTTCTTGTGTCCTCGACTTTAGGCTCAGCTCACTGCCCACATTATATGGTGAGAAAATTGTCATGCGTCTTCAGAACACCCAAAAGCAAAAATTTCATTTAGATACTTTAGGGTTTAGCACATCACAGCTACAAAACATCAAACGCTCTTTAGCTAAACCACAAGGACTCATTCTTATTACAGGGCCAACAGGATCAGGTAAAACTGTATCACTTTATGCTGCTTTAAAGTATTTAAATGCTCCAACAAAAAACTTGTCTACCGTTGAAGATCCTGTAGAGATCAGTTTAGATGGCGTTAATCAAGTACAAGCAAATCCACAAATCGACTTAAGTTTCGCACACATATTACGCGCGTTACTACGACAAGACCCTGACATATTAATGATTGGAGAAATACGCGATTTAGAAACCGCAGATATTGCACTCAAAGCTGCGCAAACAGGGCATTTGGTTCTATCGAGTCTACACACACATTCAGCTTATGCAACGCTGAATCGTTTGATCAATTTGGGCTTATCTATAGATGCACTAGTACAATCTCTTGAGCTGGTTATAGCACAACGCTTATTACGTAAGCTTTGTCCTTACTGCAAACAACCTAACACTCAGGTTACAGCACAACTGAAGCAACTCAATCTTTCTGTTACAGAAGGCACCTGCTTTTATCAAGCTCAAGGTTGCAGTGACTGTTATCAAGGATATAAAGGCCGTATAGCTGTCTATGAAATGATGCCTATGAGTCCAAGCTTACGACAAGCTTTAACACATGGGCACATACAGGACCATACAGAGCAAACGTCACAATATAAGACATATGATGATTTATTCACTGCTGGTTTGCATAAAGCGCAACAAGGGCTCACCAGCTTAGATGAAGTACTACGTGTGATACCTCATCCAACATGTTAACCTCTCTATCTATTTATACTTGGAAAGGTCTAGATGAGCATCAAACACAATGCACAGGTTATTGTATTGCTTGGCATCCTGATGATGTAACACAACAACTCAAAGCGAAAAACATCAATCCTTATCTCATCAAGCCCCAACCTTTATGGCATAAAATATATATCCAATACAGTATAAAGCCTGAACATATTCATAAGTTCACTCGTCATTTAGACATGATGCAAGGAGCTGGTTTACCCATCACTACGGCATTAGAACAATTACATACATCTCATTTTGCAACCCATCTTATGCGTTGTCACATTTTAAAAACAATTCAATCTGGAGCCTCTCTTTATGATGCATTCTCGCATTATCCAAGGCACTTTGACCCTTTTTACTTAAATCTGATTCAGACAGGTCAGCAAACAGGAGCATTGCAAGAAAGCTTTCAATGGTTGCACTTATATCAGAAAAAAAGCAAACAGTTTAAAGATAAAACACGCCAAGCTATGCTTTATCCATGCATTATTCTCGTTGTCGCGCTTGGCTTGAGCGTCCTTCTACTGACACAAGTTTTACCACAAATGCAAAGTATGTATCAGCAGTTTCATGCTCAATTACCTTGGCTTACGCAATCCTTGTTATATATCAGTACCTTACTGAATGAGCATGGATCTAAATTTGCTGCATCCTTTAGCTTGTTATGCTTAAGTTTCAATGTATTACGGAAGAAAAAACCAATCAAGCTTCAACTCGATCGCTTACTTTTATGTTTACCAGGAATACGCCAATGGCTTCACGATATGATCAGCGCACGTACTTTACGTATTTTAGCCATCACTCAAGCATGTGGCTTGCCTATTTTATCGAGTCTTGATGCACTGGCAAATGCACATCATAACACGACTTTCCAACGTGCTATGTTTCAGCTCAAACAAGATATTATGGGTGGAGAACATATTTATCAAGCTATGCAACATAACGGCTTTTTTAAACATAGTCCTCTCACCATTGAACTCATCAAAACAGGAGAGCAAACAGGACAGCTTACCAAAGCAACTATGCAACTTGCTGAAATTTATGAACAAAAGCTAAACGAGAGATTTTCTACCTTAAGTCAAATGATTGAACCTTGTCTGATGCTATGTGTTGCTTTATGTGTGGGCGTATTAATTCTTGGTATGTACTTACCTATTTTTCAGATGACTGACCTCATACAAAGTTGAATGTGGTACTATAAGTAAATCATTATCACTAAATCACGCCATTGATGCCATCATGAATTCGATTACAACACTTTCTTATTTTTTCACGCAACACCCGACGCTAGCTATGGGTATCATACTTTTATTTGGCTTCATCTTAGGCAGCTTTATCAATGTTGTAGTGGCCAGACTCCCTATCATGATGAAGCGTCAATGGTATTCCGAATGTAAAGCTTTACCCCAAAATGTTCCTTTTGAAGATAAGTATCCTCAAACATTTAACCTTTGCTTTCCACGTTCTCATTGTTTGCATTGTCATAAGCCTGTTGCTGCACATCACAACATACCTCTTCTGAGCTATCTTTGGCTCAAAGGACGCTGCGCTGAATGTAAAACTCAAATTCCATGGCGTTACCCTTTGGTCGAGGCTTTAACAGGGCTCATGCTCATCAGCCTCTATGCACATTTTGGCTACACAGTTTCTTTTATAGGCTTCGCTTGCTTAGGTCTTGGTTTAATCGCGTTAAGCTTTATTGACTTAGATGAAATGCTTTTGCCGGATCAAATCGTCTTACCTTTAATTTGGCTTGGTTTATTATTTAATTTAACGACAGGCTTTATTGCGCTGGAGGATGCTGTAATAGGTGCAGTTGCTGGTTATATATTACTTTGGTCGGTATTTTGGATGTTTAAGCTCACAACAGGTAAAGAGGGTATGGGTTATGGTGACTTTAAACTCCTAGCAGCCCTAGGTGCATGGCTAGGCTGGCAACAATTACCTTTAATTCTCTTCTTTTCATCTGTGATAGGTCTTGTGGTCAGTTTAAGCATCTTATCTATGCGGCGTCAAAAACTGAATCAAGCTGTTCCTTTCGGCCCTTATCTTGCTCTTGCTGGTTGGATAAGTCTTTTATTTGGCGAGCAAGCTCTGCAATGGTATTTAACTTCTTGGATCTAATATGTCTTCTTTTTTTATCAGCCTCACTGGGGGTATTGGAAGCGGTAAAACAACAGTTACACGACTCTTTGAAAAATATCATATTCATTGTATTGATACCGATGATATTGCTCGCGAAGTCGTTCAACCTGGTACAGAGGCCTTACAAAAAATAGTGCAACACTTCTCTTCTGACGTTTTATCTGATGACGGCTCATTAAATCGTAAAGAACTCAGAAAGCTTATTTTTAATCAAGAGCAAGAACGCTTATGGATCAACAACTTACTTCACCCGCTGATCAAAGTAGAACTACTAAGACAAGCCAAAAATGCTCCGAGCATATATACTATTCTTGTTGTACCCTTATTGATAGAAAGTGGTTGGCATAACTTAGCATCGAGGACTCTTGTCATTGATGTTTCGGAAGCGATACAAAAACAGAGAGCTATGGCGCGAGATCATGCGTGCGCTGATGACATAGAAAAAATCATAAAGACTCAAGTCACCCGAAGTGAACGGCTTAAGCATGCTGACGACGTCATTCATAATAATGGTACGATTCTTGAATTAGAAGAACAAGTAGTATCACTCGATAAGCAATATCGTTTAATGGCGAAGCAATGAAAGAGCAAATTTTTGAATATCCGTTGAATACTAAAGTCCGAGGCTACCTTAGACTTGAGCATATCAACACCCAACTAGAGCATGCTATTAAGCATGATTTCGGTATAGGATTATTTCAGCCTCTTTTCGGTCTTTATGAACTCTGTGAGCGAGTAGATTATAAGAATGACTTACTTAAAGACTTGGATAAGTATATGCAGCTCGCAACCAAGTGGCAGGACTTACCTGATATAGATCAGGAGAAAATAGAAGCCTTAAAAGAAAACATGGCTCAATATAGAAGCCAATTAATACAGCCCTTGGGGGCTGCGGATATTTTTCAACGAGATCGTTTTCTTAACTCCATTCGACAAAGGCTAACTGTAACAGGAGCGAGCTGTAACTTTGACTTACCTCAGCTACATTATTGGTTAGCAACCTCTCCAGAACAGCGTATAGAACAAGCTGATACATGGCACAATCACTTCAAACCACTTGTACGCAGCGTAGATTGTATTCTTGAATTAATAAGAGAGTCTGAGCCTTATAGCGAGAATACAGCCAAAGATGGTTTTTTCCAGCACATCAATCATTCACCTATTGCAATGATTCGTGTTAAAATAGACCCCAACAGTCGATGCTACCCTACAATCAGTGGTCATAAAAATAGGTTCGCTATTCATATGGTTCACTTTGATAATCAGCAGCATTATGTCAATGATACTAAATTCTCTCTAGCTTGCTGCTCAGAGCCTTAAACAAGATATAGATTTATGACAATTCAGATAAAGTGTCCAACTTGCCAGAAGACAACGCCTTGGCAAACAGAAAATAAACATAGACCTTTTTGTTGCGAACGCTGCAAGCTCATTGACCTAGGTGAGTGGGCAAATGAAAGCCATGTTATCACAACAACGCCCTCCTCTGATCACATAGACGAGCTAGTCGATGCGCTGAAGCTCACCTGATGTGATAAAGCAGATTCTGCATAAGCCATTAAATCAGGTAGAAAGCCTTGATTCGCATCAGGCATATGATATTCACCCAGCTGTGGTGGCTGCACCCAAGCCAGAGTCTGCTCTTCTGCACCATAAGGAATACCGCTGAATTTGCTCACCCAATAGATATACAATATGACATGTCGGTCAGGGTATGAAAACCTCTGTTCTCGCCATAAAACATACTCTAGAGGCATAATGCCAACTTCCTCACCAAGCTCTCTGAGAAGCGCCTCGGCAGGTGATTCACTCTCTTCGACCTTGCCTCCAGGAAACTCCCATTTACCGCCCTGATGTGCGTTTTTCGCCCTCTGAGTTAGGATAATGCCTTGCTCTGGATGCGCTACAACACCCACAGCAACTTCAATTTTATTCATTTTTTATAACTCCATTTCACTCTGATACCGATTGCCCAGCAACCCATCCTGAAGACCATGCCCATTGGAAATTGTACCCTCCGAGCCAGCCTGTCACATCAACCGATTCGCCTATGAAATATAGACCTTTAACCTGCTTCGCCATCATGGTTTTCGACGAAAGAAAGTCAGTATCTATACCGCCTAAGGTCACTTCTGCTGTACGATACCCTTCTGTACCAGCAGGAACAAGAGCCCACCGATGCACCCAATGCTCAAGCGCTTCATAATCCTTAGGAATAAGCTGATTCAATTTCTTCGATACAATAAATTTTTGCTCAATAAAAGCTTCGACTAATCGTTTAGGTAACCACTGGCACAGTACAGTTTTAAGCTCTTTTTGTGGCGACTGGATGCTTGCAGCTTGAACCAGCTCTCTTATAGAAGAGTGAGGAAGCAAGTTAACTTCAATAGACTCTCCTGCTTGCCAATAAGATGAAGCTTGGAGCATAGCAGGCCCTGACAACCCTCTATGGGTTAATAAAATACTCTCATCAAAAGTAATTCTCTCTGTTGTCACCGCAGCAGGTAACGCGACACCTGATAACTCAGCGATATAAGCTTTGTCATCTGGCGATAAAGTAAAAGGCACTAAACCTGCTCGTGGTGCAATAACCGGTAACCCAAACTGCTCAGCCACTTTATAAGCAAAAGGTGTTGCGCCCAATCTTGGCATAGATAAGCCGCCTGAAGCAATAACAAGAGAGGAAGCTCGATAACATGCTTTATCCGTTGTTATCACAAAATGTCCAGAGTCCAAACGTTCAATGTGCTGAATCTGTGTCTCGAAATGAAACTGTACGTGTCCTTGATGACATTCGGCTTCAAGCATCGCTACAATGGATTTAGCGCTATCGTCACAAAACAGTTGCCCTAACGTCTTCTCATGGTAAGCAATTTTATATTTTTCAACTAAAGCAATGAAGTCCCATTGCGTGTAACGAGCCAGAGCTGACTTACAAAAATGAATATTATTTGATATATAACGATGAGGATCGATTTCATAGTTCGTGAAGTTACAACGCCCACCACCACTAATTAAAATCTTTTTTCCAGGACGTTTTGCGTGATCCAATACCGTAACACGCAACCCTCTTTGTCCAGCCGTCGCCGCACACATTAAACCCGCTGCACCTGCACCAATGACAACAACATCTTGCACAACCATTTTTTATACACCTTCTCCAGATACAAAAAATGCCAGCTATGAACTGGCATTTTTCTGTAAACTCAAATATTGAATATTGAGTTATTATGCTTGAGATTCAGCGACTGTTTCCGCTTCCACTACAGCTTCTTGTAATGGACGATCAACGAGCTCAATATAAGCCATTGGCGCTTTATCTCCAGTACGGTAACCACACTTCAATATACGTGTATATCCGCCTGGTCTCTCTGAATAACGAGGACCAAGCTCGCCAAACAGTTTACCGACTACATCTTTGTCACGTGTGCGAGCAAATGCTAAACGGCGATTCGCCACACTGTCACTTTTTGCAAGTGTAATTAAAGGTTCAACTACACGACGTAATTCTTTCGCTTTAGCCACAGTTGTTCTAATCACTTCATGACGAACTAAAGAACCAGCCATGTTACAAAACATAGCTTTACGGTGGCTACTATTGCGGTTAAGTTGACGTCCGCTCTTACGATGGCGCATTACTTAATCCTTCCAAATAAATTTGATACTCACGTATTTAGATATCATCAACAAGCTCTTCAGGTGGCCAATTATCTAGCCTAATACCTAAAGACAGACCTCTCGATGCCAATACGTCTTTGATCTCTGTTAAAGACTTCTTACCTAAATTAGGAGTTTTGAGTAACTCTACTTCTGTACGCTGTACAAGATCACCAATGTAACGAATCGATTCAGCTTTCAAACAGTTAGCTGAACGGACTGTTAACTCTAAGTCATCAACAGGACGTAGTAAAATAGGCTCAAACTCAGGCTTCTCGACCTTATTTTCAGGCTCCGAGAAATCGCGAAGGTCAACAAATGCTTCAAGTTGCTCAGCAAGAATTGTTGCAGCTCGACGAATAGCTTCTTCAGGTTCAATGGTTCCATTAGTAGTCATATCAATGACTAACTTATCTAAGTTCGTACGTTGTTCAACACGAGCAGAATCAACTGTATACGCGATACGTGATACAGGAGAAAATGACGAATCAACAAGTAAACGACCTATAGAACGCTCTTCTTCAGAAGAAACTCGCGTTGAAGCTGGCATATACCCACGACCTGTTTCAACTTGAATGGTCATAGATATATTCGCATCACCAATGAGCTGGCATATATGATGTTCTGGATTTAAAATCTCCACATCGCCATCATGAGTGATATCTGCTGCAGTAACAGGGCCTTCACCTGATTTACTTAATGTCAACGTGGCAACATCTTTCCCTTCAAGCCTGATAGCTAAACCTTTAAGGTTTAATAAAATATCAAGTACATCCTCATGAATGCCTTCTTTACTACTATACTCGTGAAGCACACCATCAATCTGCACCTCAGTGACAGCAGCACCCGGCATTGATGAGAGTAAAATGCGTCTTAACGCATTACCTAGAGTGTGGCCAAAGCCACGCTCTAACGGCTCAAGAGTAACCTTTGCTCTAGTTGAGCTTAACTGTTCTATTTCAACTAGACGTGGTTTAAGAAATTCTGTGACAGAACCCTGCATTGTGTCCTCTCTTTTAAGTAATTATTACTTAGAGTAAAGCTCTACAATTAACTGCTCATTGATATCAGCAGATAATTCAGAGCGCTCAGGAAGCCGTTTAAACGTACCCTCTAGTTTTTCACTACTTACTTCAACCCAAGGTGAAGGCTCACGTTGAGCAGCAGCAGTAAGTGCCATTTTGATACGCTCTTGCTTCTTCGCTTTTTCTCTTACAACGACAATGTCGTTAGGAGAAACGGCAAACGATGCAATATTTACAACTTTACCATTAACCATAACTGCTTTATGGCTAACCAACTGACGTGCTTCAGCACGTGTTGAACCGAATCCCATACGATAAACAATGTTATCTAAACGAGCTTCCAACAGCTGAAATAAATTTTCACCTGTATTCCCTTTCAAACGCGCAGCTTCTTTGTAATAGTTACGAAACTGCTTTTCTAGTATACCGTACATGCGGCGTACTTTTTGTTTTTCACGAAGTTGCTGACCATAATCAGATAAACGACTTCTACGAGCACCATGCTGACCCGGAGCTGACTCTAGATTACACTTTGAGTCAATTCCTCTCAGTCCACTCTTCAAGAAAAGATCTGTGCCTTCTCTTCTAGATAACTTAAGCTTAGGACCTAAATATCTTGCCATGATTTTTCTCCAATAATCCCACTAAAATTAGCAACGTCTCTTTTTAGGAGGACGACAACCGTTATGTGGAATAGGCGTTACATCTGTAATACTTACAATACGATATCCAGCTGAATGAAGAGCCCTGATAGCAGACTCTCGGCCTGGACCTGGACCTTTAACAAAAACTTCTAAGTTTTTGACACCATACTCTTGAGCCGCATTGCCAGCTCTTTCAGCTGCAACCTGCGCTGCGAAAGGTGTTGACTTACGTGAACCACGGAAGCCAGAGCCTCCAGCAGTTGCCCAAGATAAAGCATTACCTTGACGGTCAGTAATCGTAACAATCGTGTTGTTAAACGAAGCATGTACGTGAGCCATACCATCTGTAACTTGCTTACGTACGCGCTTACGAGAACGTGATGGAACTTTAGCCATTTTTATATCTTCCCGTTACTTCTTAATTGCTTTCCGAGGACCCTTACGAGTGCGAGCGTTCGTCTTCGTGCGTTGTCCACGCAACGGAAGACTGCGGCGGTGTCTTAAACCGCGGTAGCACCCTAAGTCCATCAGACGCTTAATATTCATAGAAACTTCACGGCGCAAGTCACCCTCAACAGTGTACTTTGCAACCTCTTCACGAAGACTATCTATCTTTGCTTCGTCTAAATCTTTAATTTTAGTGTCTTCTGCAATACTTACAGCTTCTAAAATCGATTTAGCTCTGACATTACCAATACCATAAATAGCAGTTAAAGCAATTACTGCATGCTTATGGACAGGAATGTTAATCCCAGCTATACGAGCCACTATGCACTCCTATTAAATGCTTTATATACATAATCGTGAACTGTGAAAAACCATAAAGGATACTTCACAGTTGAACGATTTGCAAATGAAAAATGACAATTAGTGAGCAATATCTCACTAACCTTGACGTTGCTTATGTTTTGGCTCAACACAAATCACGCGGACAACGCCACTTCTACGCACAACTTTACAGTTGCGGCATATTTTCTTTACTGAAGCTCTAACTTTCATAAGTCATTCCACTCTACTATAACCGACTACTTTTTAGCACTCGGCTTTTGAACTAAGTTTGCTTTTTGCATTACGGACGCATACTGATGAGACATAATATAGGTCTGCACTTGCGCCATAAAGTCCATAATCACAACAACGATAATCAAAAGAGATGTACCACCGAAGTAAAACGGAACATTCCAAAAAGCTAGCATAAACTGGGGAATCAAACAAATAAAGCTTATATAAATTGCACCAGCCATAGTCAGGCGGGTAATAACTTTATCAATATACTTAGATGTTTGTTGGCCCGGTCTTATACCAGGTACAAACGCACCACTTTTCTTTAAGTTTTCTGCTGTTTCTCTAGGGTTGAAAACTAATGCTGTATAAAAGAAGCAAAAGAATACAATCGCCGCAGTATACAATAATGCATAAAGAGGCTGCCCTGGAGCAAGAAGTAATGCTATATCTCCTAGCCAGCTGACAGAATCATTTTGACCAAACCACTGTACAACAGTACTCGGAAATAAAATAATACTCGATGCAAATATAGGTGGTATAACACCAGCCATATTTAACTTAAGTGGCAAATGTGTGCTTTGCCCTGCAACAATGCGTCTACCTTGTTGTCTTTTAGCATAGTTTACAACAATACGTCGTTGACCACGTTCCACAAAAACAACTAAATAGGTAACAGCTATCACTACCGCCATCACAATGACAAGCATAACCGGCTCTAAATCGCCATTTACCGCCTGTTCAATTGTCTGCGATATTGCAGAAGGTAATCCCGCAACGATACCTGAAAAAATCAGTAAAGATATCCCATTTCCTATGCCTCGCTCATTAATCTGCTCACCTAACCACATTAAAAACATGGTGCCTGTAACCAGACTCAGTACAGCAAGAACATAAAAGTTCATACCTAAATTTACAACAAGCCCCGGAACCATATTAGGTAGGCCTGTTGCAATACCCGTGGATTGCATAATAGCCAAAACTAGCGTTCCAAAACGAGTGTACTGATTTATCTTCCGTTTCCCTGCTTCACCTTCTTTTTTTAATTCTGCAAAAGTCGGGTGAACTACTGTCAGCAACTGCATAATAATGGATGCTGAAATATATGGCATAATACCTAAAGCAAAAACTGAAGCCCGCTCAAGGGCACCACCTGAGAACATGTTGAACATGCTCAAAATAGTGCCCTGTTGTTGGCTAAAAACTTCAGCTAAGACTGCGGCATTAATTCCAGGAATTGGTACAAAAGATCCCATTCTAAAAATAATAATAGCACCAGCAACAAACATCAGCCTTTGGAATAACTCTGATGAGTTGCTTTGCATACTTTTATGATGTAACCCTGGTTTTGCCATCAGTATCTTATCCTTCGATTTTTCCACCTGCAGCTTCAATCGCTTCACGTGCACCTTTCGTAGCCTTGATGCCACGAACCGTCACAGCGCGCTCCAACTTACCAGAAAGAACAATCTTTACAGACTGTGTATTTCGAGTAACCAGATTAGCTTCTTGCAAAGTGAACATGTCAACAATGTCACCTTTTACTTTGCTTAATTCGTGTAAACGAACTTCAGCAGAAGTTAAAGACTTTCTCGACGTAAAACCAAACTTCGGTAATCTCTGTTTCAAAGGCATTTGACCACCTTCAAAGCCTGGACGAACTGATCCGCCAGAACGAGACTTTTGACCTTTATGGCCACGACCACAAGTTTTACCTAAACCAGAGCCAATACCACGACCAACACGCTTAGCGCTAGGCTTGGAATTTTCTGCTGGAGACAGTGTATTTAAACGCATCTTAGGCCTCCACTTTAACCATATAGTTTACTTTATTGATCATGCCACGTACTGCAGCAGTATCTTCAAGTTCAACAGTGTGACCAATTTTGCGTAAACCAAGTCCTGTAATCGTCGCTCTATGCTTAGGCAAACGACCGATAGCACTTTTAGTTTGAGTAACTTTTAATGTTTTTTTAGACATAACTCATTACTCCAAAATGTTGTCTACGCTTAAGCCACGCTTTGCAGCAACTTGAGCAGGAGACTTCATGTTTACTAACGCATCAATTGTCGCACGAACTGTATTGATTTTGTTTGTAGAACCATAAGCTTTTGATAAAACGTTATGTACACCAACAACTTCTAATACAGAGCGCATTGCACCGCCAGCAATAATACCTGTACCTTCTGCAGCAGGTTGCATGTAAACTTTAGAGCCTGCATGTCTACCTTTAACAGGGTGGAACAAAGTACCGTTGTTTAATTCAACAACTTGCATGTTACGACGTGCTTTTTCCATTGCTTTTTGAATAGCAGCTGGAACTTCGCGCGCTTTACCATAGCCAAAACCTACTTTACCGTTACCATCACCTACGACTGTAAGTGCTGTAAAACTGAAAATACGTCCGCCTTTCACTACTTTTGATACACGGTTTACAGTAACTAGCTTTTCCTGTAAATCTGTATTTTTTGATTCAATATTCGCCATATCTAAATCCTGCCTTAAAATTGCAAACCAGCTTGACGAGCAGAATCAGCTAAAGCAGCGACACGCCCATGGTATTTGAAACCTGAACGGTCAAAAGCAACTGACTTTACGCCTTTTTCAATAGCGCGCTCAGCAATTAAACGACCAATTTCTTTTGCCGCATCAACGTTACCCGTGTAAGAGTCGCTTGCTTTAAGAGACTTTTCTACAGTCGATGCTGCTGCCAATACTACTGACTCAGGGCTTAAAATCTGAGCGTAGATATGGCGTGAAGTACGATGTACCACTAAACGATTAACTTTTAGCTCTCTGAACTTCGCACGTGCTCGGGTTGCACGACGTAATCGAGATAATTTCTTATCCATATCGCGTTACCTACTTCTTCTTAGCTTCTTTACGACGAACATTCTCATCAGCATAACGAACACCTTTACCTTTATAAGGCTCTGGCGGACGATAAGCACGAATATCCGCTGCGACTTGACCAACCAACTGTTTGTCAGCACCCTTGATAACAAGCTCTGTTTGGCTTGGAGCTTCAGCTGAAATACCTTCAGGCAAAGCGTATTCTACAGGGTGAGAAAAACCTAGAGTAAGGTTAATAGACTGACCTTTAACGGCAGAACGATAACCTACACCAATAAGCTGGAGCTTCTTTTCGAAACCATCGGTAACACCTTTGATCATGTTATTGATCAAGGCTCTTGCAGTACCTGCTTGAGCCCAACCATCAACAGCACCCTTTTTAGGGCCGAAAGTAAGTTGTGATTCTTCTTTAGAAATCACAACAGAGCTGTTTAGGCTTCGAGTTAATGTTGCTTTGCTTGACTTTACAGTTACAAGCTTATCATCAATATTTACATCTACACCAGAAGGAATTGTAACTGGTGCTTTAGCTACACGAGACATAATCCCTCCTTATGCTACATAACAGATGATTTCGCCACCTAAGCCTGCACTACGTGCGGCTCTGTCTGTCATCACACCTCTAGAGGTAGAAACAACAGCAATGCCTAGACCGGCCATTACTTTAGGTAGCTCATTTTTACCTTTGTAAACTCTTAAGCCAGGACGACTTACGCGCTGAATTACGTCAACGACAGGTTTACCTTGAAAGTATTTTAAAGTCACTTCTAACTCAGGTTTAACAGATTCTGTTACTGAGAAGTCTTCAATATAACCTTCTTCTTTTAAAACTTTCGCAATAGCTAGCTTAGATTTAGCTAAAGGCATAGCGACAGAGAATTTTCTCGCCACTTGGCCGTTACGAATGCGGGTTAACATATCCGCGATTGGATCTTGCATGCTCATTTATCATTCACTCCGCAGTAGGTGATTACCAACTAGCCTTTTTAAGGCCAGGAACTTCACCACGCATAGCAGCTTCACGTAACTTAATACGGCTTAGGCCGAACTTACGTAAAAATGCATGTGGACGCCCAGTTTGACTACAACGATTACGTTGACGCGAACTACTTGAATCACGTGGTAGTGATTGCAGCTTTGCGACAGCTTCCATACGTTCTTCCGCAGAAGTAGCAGGGCTCACAATTAACTTTTTAAGTGCTTGACGCTTTTCAGCGAATCGAGCAACTAACTTAGCACGTTTTGTTTCACGTGCCTTCATTGAAGTTTTTGCCATGACTCTACCCTTCTACTTACGAAATGGAAAATTGAATGCTGACAACAAAGCACGTGCTTCTTCGTCTGACTTAGCATCCGTTGTGATGGTAATATCCATACCACGAATCTTGTCAACTTTATCGTAATCAATTTCTGGGAAAATGATTTGCTCACGTACACCCATGCTGTAGTTACCACGACCATCGAAAGACTTAGGGTTAAGTCCTCTGAAGTCGCGAACACGAGGAATTGCTATGTTGATCAAACGATCTAAGAAATCCCACATGCGCTCACCACGCAATGTAACTTTACACCCGATAGGATAACCTTCACGAATCTTAAATCCAGCAACGGATTTACGCGCTACAGTTACTACAGGTTTTTGACCGGCTATAGCTGTCATGTTCGCCACGGCATGTTCCATGACTTTTTTATCAGTAACAGCTTCACCCACGCCCATATTCAGAGTGATTTTCTCAATCCGAGGGACTTGCATGACACTATTGTAATCAAACTCTTTTTTCAAGTTAGGTACAACAGTCTCTTTGTAGGTATCATGCAGTTTCGCCATCGTCTACTCCAATTTAACCGATTAATTCATTATTCGATTTGAAGAAACGTACTTTTTTACCGTCTTCAAAACGAAAACCAACACGATCTGCTTTTCCGGTAGCGGAATTAAAGATCGCAACATTTGATGCATCGATAAGGCTTTCACGTTCAATGATACCACCTGTAACACCTAGCTGAGGATTTGGCTTTTGATGTTTCTTCACCATGTTAATCCCAGCAACAAGTAATTTACCTGTTGGAGTTACTTGAGTAACTTTTCCGCGCTTGCTTTTATCTTTACCTGCTAAAACGATGACTTCATCGTTACACTTAATCTTTGCAGCCATAGTAAACCCCTTATAATACTTCTGGAGCTAATGACACAATTTTCATGAACTGTTCTGTACGCAGTTCACGTGTCACAGGACCAAAAATACGAGTACCAATAGGTTGGTTGTTTGCATTAAGCAAAACCGCCGCATTTCGATCAAAGCGAATCACAGAACCGTCTGGTCGACGGACACCTTTTCTAGTACGAACCACAACTGCGTTGTAGACATCACCTTTCTTAACTTTTCCGCGAGGGATTGATTCCTTCACAGAAACTTTAATGATATCGCCAATGCCAGCATAACGTCGATGTGAACCGCCTAAAACCTTAATACATTGTACGCTGCGAGCACCGCTATTATCGGCAACTTCCATCGTAGATTGCATCTGGATCATCTGATGTGCTCCATTATCGTTTCAATACTGCTTTCCAGTAAATGGAATGCGAAATTAATAAACTCTTTTTCTCACGAAATGGGAGTATAACACCCCTGTCTAAAGAAAAACAGTCACAAATAAACGGCTCTCATAAAATAGAGCCGCTTTAGCTTGATTTATTTATAATCGCTATAAATTATTAAGCTTTTTCTATACGCTCAACCAAAGTCCAAGACTTAGTCTTAGAAAGTGGTCGACATTCGCGAATACTCACAAAATCACCTTCTGCACATTGATTTGCTTCATCATGCACATGTAACTTTGTTGTACGCTTTACGAACTTACCGTATAAGGGGTGCTTAACTTTACGCTCGATTGCAACCGTAATGGACTTATCCATTTTGTCACTCACGACACGACCTTGCAAAGTACGAATCTTATCCGTCATTATGCACCTACCTTTTTATTAAGAACAGTCTTAACGCGAGCGATGTTACGGCGAGCATTACGTATCTGATGAGTCTGATTTAACTGACCAGAGGCGTACTGTACGCGTAAACTAAATTGCTCACGCAATAAGCCTAGAAGCTCAGCTTGGAGCTCTTCTACGCTTTTGTTTGTTAATTCACTTGCTCTCATCACATCACCGTTCGAGTTACAAAAGTTGTTTTAACTGGTAACTTAGCAGCAGCTAAAGCAAATGCTTCACGCGCTAGATCTTCGGCTACGCCGTCCATCTCATAAAGCATCTTACCTGGTTGAATTTGGCAAACCCAGTACTCCACATTACCTTTACCTTTACCCAT
>DDNL01000007.1:0-1751 GCA_002341165.1 Shewanellaceae bacterium UBA2521 | reverse complement strand
TACCTTTACCCATACGAACTTCGAGTGGTTTATTAGTAATAGGCTTATCTGGGAAAATACGGATCCAAATTTGACCTTGACGCTTAACATGACGCGTCATAGCACGACGCGCAGCTTCAATCTGACGCGCCGTAATACGACCACGTTCAGTTGCTTTTAAGCCAAATGTACCAAAGCTTACTTGATTACCGTTATTTGCAAGACCGCGGTTACGACCTTTATGCATTTTACGGAATTTCATACGTTTAGGTTGCAGCATCAGTCTCTCTCCTTATTTACCACGAGATTTACGTTTTTGCTGCTTAGGCTTAGGCTCTTCAGTTTGTGTTGGTAAACCGCCTAACACTTCACCTTTAAAGATCCAAACCTTAACACCTAATACACCATAAGTTGTGTGTGCTTCAGCAGTTGAGTAATCAATATCAGCACGCAACGTATGCAAAGGTACACGACCTTCACGATACCATTCAGTACGTGCGATTTCAGCGCCGCCTAAACGACCACTTACTTCAACCTTAATACCTTTAGCACCCAATCTCATTGCATTTTGAACTGCACGCTTCATTGCTCTTCTGAACATGACGCGACGCTCTAGCTGCGATGTAATGCTTTGAGCAACAAGCTGAGCATCCAATTCAGGCTTACGAATTTCAGCAATGTTGATTTGAGCTGGTGTACTTGAAAACTTAGAGATTGCTTGGCGCAACTTCTCTACGTCTTCACCTTTTTTCCCAATTACAACACCCGGGCGAGCCGTGTGAACTGTAATACGGATACTCTTAGCTGGACGCTCAATGACAATTTTAGAAACACTCGCACTTTTTAACTTTTCGCTAAGAAATTGGCGAATTTTCCAATCGCTATGCAAGAAATCTGCATAATCTTTGTCTGCATACCAAGTCGAGATCCATGGTTTAGTAATGCCTAAACGAATACCATTAGGATGTACTTTCTGTCCCATTATGTCTCTCCTAGCGCTCAGACACAACCACAGTAATGTGGCTGGTACGCTTGTTAATTCTATCCGCTCGGCCTTTAGCACGAGGCATAATGCGTTTCATCGTCGGACCTTCATCGACAAAGACTTTCGCAACTTTCAAATTATCAATATCTAAGCCTTCATTATGTTCAGCATTAGCAATTGATGCATTCAAAACTTTCTTCATAAGTTCTGCTGCGCCTTTCTTACTGAAAGTTAAAACTTCCAGAGCTTTCGCAACAGGTAAACCCCGAATTTGATCCGCGACTAATCTTGCCTTTTGAGGCGAGGTGCGAGCAAAACGGTGCTTTGATAAAACTTCCATCTTAAACTCCTAATTAACGCTTCTTCGCTTTCTTATCAGCAGCGTGGCCGCGATAAGTACGTGTTGGCGCAAATTCACCTAACTTGTGACCAATCATTTCGTCTGATACGTAGACAGGTACGTGCTGACGACCATTATGGACGGCGATGGTTAATCCAATCATATCTGGAATAATCATTGAACGGCGAGACCAGGTTTTAATTGGTCGCTTATCGCTTGCTTCCAACGCCTTCTCTACCTTCTTCAGCAAGTGTAGGTCAATAAATGGCCCCTTCTTGAGAGAACGTGGCATGATGTATCCTCTTATTTCTTATTACGACGACGTACGATAAACTTATCTGTACGCTTGTTTTTGCGAGTTTTGTAACCCTTAGTCGGTGTTCCCCATGGAGAAACAGGATGACGACCACCAGAAGTACGGCCTTCACCACCACCATGTGGATGGTC
>DDNL01000089.1:814-8796 GCA_002341165.1 Shewanellaceae bacterium UBA2521 | reverse complement strand
AACGAATTTGGTTTTGATTATCTACGAGACAACATGGCTTTTACGCCTGAAGAGCGCGTACAGCGTCCTCTTTATTACGCTCTGATTGACGAAGTCGACTCTATCCTCATCGATGAAGCGCGCACACCTTTAATCATTTCAGGAGCAGCTGAGGACAGTTCAGAGAAATATGTTCGTATCAATCATATTATACCTAAGCTCGTACGCCAGGATAAAGAAGATACTGAAGAGTACACAGGAACAGGGGACTTCTACGTTGATGAGAAAGGAAAACAAGTCCACTTAACAGAGCGCGGACAAGAAAAAGTCGAAACTCTACTTTTTGAAGCTGATTTATTTGAAGAAGGTGATTCACTTTATTCTGCAACCAATATCTCTTTATTACACCATGTTAATGCTGCGCTTAGAGCGCACAACCTGTTTGAAAAAGATGTTGATTATATTATAAAAAATAATGAAGTCATCATCGTCGATGAGCATACAGGCCGTCTCATGGAAGGCAGACGCTGGTCTGATGGATTACATCAAGCTGTTGAAGCTAAAGAGAAAGTACGTATCAAAAACGAAAACCAGACCTTAGCCTCCATTACATTTCAAAATTACTTCCGTCTTTACGAGAAACTAGCTGGTATGACAGGAACAGCTGAAACAGAAGCTTTTGAATTTCAATCTATTTACGGACTAGAAACTGTTGTTATTCCAACCAACAAACCTATGGTGCGCAAAGATGAAGCCGATCAGGTATTCTTAAGCATTCAAGAGAAGTTTGAAGCGATCATTGAAGACATACGTGATTGTCAAAAACGTGGACAACCAACGCTCGTAGGCACAGCAAGTATTGAGATGTCTGAAGTACTTTCTAAAATGCTCAAAAAAGCTAAAGTTAAACACAATATTCTGAATGCTAAATTCCATCACAAAGAAGCTGAAATCATTGCTGATGCAGGACGTAGTGGTGCTGTGACTATTGCAACCAATATGGCTGGCCGTGGTACGGATATCGTTCTAGGTGGTAACTGGGAGCTTGAAGTGAAAAAGTTCAAGAACCCATCTGAAGAACAGGTTCATCAGATCAAAAGTGATTGGCAAAAACGCCACGATGAAGTGCTCAAAGCCGGTGGTTTACATGTCATCGGTACTGAGCGCCATGAATCACGTCGTATTGATAACCAACTCCGTGGCCGCTCTGGTCGTCAAGGAGACGCTGGTTCAAGCCGTTTTTATCTTGCCATGGAAGATCCACTCATGCGTATTTTTGCATCCGACCGCACAGTCAATATGATGAAAAAAGTGGGCATGGAATACGGAGAAGCTATTGAGCACAAGTGGATTTCACGAGCAATTGAAAATGCCCAGCGCAAAGTCGAGCAACGTAACTTTGATATTCGGAAACATCTTCTCGAATATGATGATGTCGCTAACGAACAACGACAAGTGATCTATAAGCAACGTAATGAGCTTATGGATACAGACAGCGTTCAAGATATGATCAAAGAAATCAGTGAAGATGTGATCAATACAAGCATAAGTGGCTTCATCACTCCACAGTCACTAGAAGAGCTATGGGATATTCAAGGATTACAAAGTCAGCTAAAACAAGACTTTAGCCTTGACTTACCCATTCAAAAATGGCTTGATGACGAAGACAGTCTGCATGAAGAAACGCTTCGAGAGCGTATTTATCAAAAATGGCAAGAAAAGATGCAAGCTAAAGAAGATAATATCTCTGCGCAAGCTATGCGTCATTTTGAAAAAGCTATCATGCTTCAAACACTTGATGGACTCTGGAAAGAACATCTAGCAGCCATGGATCATCTACGTCAAGGTATACACCTGCGTAGTTATGCACAAAAGAATCCTAAGCAAGAATACAAGCGAGAGTCATTTGAGCTATTCCGCTCTATGCTAGAGACGTTAAAATATGAAGTGATTTCAATCTTATCTAAATTTCATATACAAGCTGAAGAAGAAATAGAGAAGATTGAAGAGCATCATCGCGAGCAGTTTAATCAAGATAACCAGCGCCTCAAACATGAAAGCATGGATCAGCTTCACGAGCAAGAAAAAGACAACACGCCCTTTATTCGAGAAGGTATTAAGGTCGGGCGTAATGATCCTTGCCCTTGCGGATCCAATAAGAAGTATAAGCAATGTCACGGGCGTATTACACAAACCGTTTAGCAGAGCCTGCCTCAACCGATAAGGCTGCATTGAGATATATGCTTAATGCAGCTTTTATTGACAAGATAAAGATTAAATAAACCATAAAAATCTACTCTAAGTACTAAGCTACTTTATATCAACATGCTCATAGCATGTATCACCTCATTTATGAAGTATTTAGGTGTCAAAGGCTTAAGTCTATCATCATATAACTCGCTATAATCGTAATATTCAACTTTCCACCAAAACATATTGTGTATTTTAAACTGTAGAGCCTAAACCATGACTTAAATTCAAGTCATATTTTAGTTTTGTTCGCTTCAAAAGCTACTCATTATGAGATGTGCCCTTGAATATACAATATATCGTATTGAAATATAAATCAAAATAGGAATTAAAAAAACATCAAACGCTTAACTTTTATATATCAAAATAAAAGCAAATTACAAACATAAATTGCCTACCTGTAAGTAAAATGATAAACTAGATAAAATAAAAATTATAAAAAATACTATTTAAGTTGTATGGTATATCTTAGTCAAAGTCATTATATTTCCCAAGGCTCTATGCCAGCGTGTTATCAGCATCCAGATAATCCCCATTTATGTATTAAAATACCTCTAAAAAATAAGTGTTCTAGCCTAAAGCGTCGGCACTTAAATTCTATTTTAAAAGAAAAAAATATTTAAATAAATTAGAAAAAAAAATAGGTAATAAAAACCCAGATGTCTATGCAAAATATTTAGGCGATATCCAAACTAACTTGGGTATCGGATCAATTCATCAATTAATTAGAAATGAAACTGATATGCATATATCGAAAACACTTTATGAATATCAGAAACAAGCTACGACTGATGAGGGTATATGCATTCAAGATATTAAAAATAGTTTACAAGCTCTTAAAAAGAAAATGATCGATCATCATATTTTATGGCGAGATATCACGCCTCACAACATTTGTCTGCAAGTTTTGAAAGATGGAAGCAAACGACTTGTTATTATTGACGGCTTAGGCTGCAAAGATGCCTTACCTTTTCTTTATATTTTTAAAGGTTATACCCGATATCGTATTGAAAAAAGACTCTCTCGATTATGGCCCATCAATAAAATTTATTGAATTAACCATAAAGTCGAAAAGTATGTAAGCTCAACTGCACAAGTTGATTAAAAAGTGGATATAAGAACTCACCCACAACGAGACATGCTCAACGCAAAGTCGAGCAACTCAGCTTTGACATTCAGAAATATCTTCTCGAGCATAAAAAATACCTGAATCAAAGATAATAAGTCAGGTATTTTATGGAATATGTTTTAAAGTTGAAAACTACAATCTGTTTTGATCAGTAATCATCATCAACTTACCTTTAATCCAACTTATATCTTGTGAAAAATTAAGATTTAATATCTGGGATTGAGGTAAATTCAATTGCTCTAAAATAACTTTATAATGTACTAAGTCAAAACAATAAGCTTTATGATAACGGTCAAAATTAGACTCCGCTTGTTGTTGATTTTGAGGAGAGGACATATATGTCGCAATATAATCGGCTTTTGACATGGAGCAAACATCAAGTGCGGTACTCTCTAATACTTTCATAAAGTCTTCAACAGTTTGTTGACCACCATGTAGCCCTAAAGATTTTAATGGGTGTTTATAACCATTACCCATCAAAATCAACTCTCGCTCTGAAGGTGTAACTTCTTGTACTTGTTGTTGAGCTACATAACTTTTCACCGCTTGAATACATTGATCTAGGCTGTCTTCCTTATTTTCTTTTGCATTGATACCTATCACACAAGGATGATCTGCATCCTGCCCTACTACAGCATTCCATGATTGATCTACACCCAGAAAATAACTGTTACCCTCTATCTTATAAACCTCACCTTTATAATCTAAATCAATGCTATAGGGACCACGTTCTGCTTCATCTAAAACGAGCGTTGCATGTTGCATAGAAAAGCCATCCATATCATTTATATCTTCAAATTCAGATTTTTCCTTTCCGTAATTCAAGCCAAGCAAAGTATAGGCTGCTTCTTCTGTCCCTGTAAGCGTATCAAACTCAACTGGTATATCAATAGACCTCCTACCATTAGCCAGGCGCTTTTGATTTATAATATAAAGCTGTTGTACGAACAGATCATTTAAAAATTTATTTATATCTTTTTCGAATAATTTTGGCTCCTGAGATATATCAATAATGCTGCGTATACCTGCGGAAGCATAAGCATAAAATCCTTTCAACCCCCTAAAACCACGATTCTTTTTTTTATAAAGCCTTAAAGATTTTTTTATCAGGTGACGTATATGCTGTGATGTGGTTTCTTTCCAACTTCCAGAATCATTTCTTTTTAATGCATTGATCTTTTTATAATGATGCAAGCCTCTTTTTGTTGTCAAAGCTTTATCACAATCTAATCTATCTTCATAGCAGAAGTATACCTTTGAAGATGAGCTGCCTACATCGACTATGATATATGAATCTGTAGCATGAGCTGAATAAGATTGCGCGCATAATATAATTGAACTGCATAATATAGATACTTTTTTTATCATTTTTTGTACTCTTTATTTAATCATGGCCTGTATATTAAACATTATAAAAAGCTTAAAGTCTCTAAAAAAATAAAACATAAAAAATAAAAGCGTAAAAAACAAACCATATAACACACATTAAAATCACATATTACAAGGAATTTACATGATAAGAACAAAGAAACTGAAACATATCTACCACATATGCACTATAGATATAGGATCACCTAAATTAGGTAACTTAGGTTGGTGTCTCTATGACAGCTTATCTGAAAAAGAATTTACAGGACAAGACATTGATCAGTTGTTCCCTTATATCAAAGATGTATCTCAAACAGGTGGATTAATTTTAGGCTTGGAGGCACCTCTTTTTGTACCTATTCGTGAAAACTTGATGCTTGCAACAAAAGGAAGAAAGGGAGAAGGTAAAAGGCCTTGGTCTGCAGGTGCTGGAGCTCAAGTACTTGCCATGAACTTACCCATCATGATTTATATTCTCAAGGGAATTCAATCTGCATGTCCTTATATAACTTTTCATATTAATGAGGTTGAATTCACAGCGGAACCACAACACATCATGCTTTTTGAAGCCTTAGTAAGTGGTGCCGACAAAGGAGCAAGCCATGTTCATGATGCGCAAATCATGGTAGAAAATTGTATAAAATATGCGAAGAAAAATGAGTTACCTGAGTCTATATTAGAAAATGAATCCAACACTGAGTACTTTAACCTCATAGCAGCAGCACTCTTGCGATTAAATATTGATGTGGAGCAAAACATAAAGGCTTTATCTCAGCACAGCCCTATATACAAGCCTGATATACAATATCGGGAAAACACTTAGCCTACTTCAATACAAACAGTCATATCAACATGTGATTTAAGGGTTAGGTTTTTTTAATCGTAATGCCGTATATTAAATACCGCGTTTTTATAATACCATAACGATGCTTTTCTTCCTGAATTAAAGAATAAAGCTTTAAATTAAAAGTATTAAAGCTAACTTATTCAGTGAATTATCATAAACTTTTTAGATAAAAATTTAAAAAAATACTTCAATGCTTTGCACCTGTCGAATACTTCATATAGATGCAAATTAAAATAGAGATTTGACGCACCTTATGCCTCATTTTTAACCCTACTGCATATCTTAATATAAGTACCTTATGCAAATAAAGCATACAGGTTGAGCTTACTTCGATGTATAGAGCATTAGTCTTGTCTTTTTAATTCAAAAGCTTAATAGCTTCTCTAGCAAGAAAAATCACATTTATATATATGGTTAAATTCTATTTTTTTGATCATTTTTTAAATTAAATTACTCAAGAGGATATACATTATGCGGCTCAAGCTATTTTTTTCATTTTTTTACTTTTTTCGCAATAGACACATCTGCAATTGTACTTATGTATGGTTATACAGGAAATACAAAGCAAAAACTTGAAATACCAGCGTATCATACATCAGTAGAAATCAAGAAAGAACACCATCTTGATAATAGTATTACGACTATTGAGGTCAGAGACAATGACTGTTTCATCGGATATGATAAGCCTTTTCTTCTAGGTAAGTCTTATTTTTTTCTAATGGAATACATCATCTTGATGACCATACACTTTTCCAAAAGATATCATGTTATCAAGTTCTAGCGATGTAATGAAAAAGATTTAACATTTATTTATCCTGAATACGAATATCAAAGCCAGTCCATTTCCTTACCGGTATACTTCAATATTCGATACTACGACACTGCTATCGCAAAATATAATGCTCGTCGTGGCCAAATCAATCAGCGTTCAAGATTTTGGCGATACCATTCGCTCTGTACGTCCTGCTCCTGACACTTGTTGAATAACATATGATGATATCCCAAGGACGCAAAACAAATCAGTCTACACACGAGAACGTGCATACACGCGTAATATACACTGGCTAAAAATAAGTATCTAGTCTCTTGAGAGCTTACCTTTATCAAATTGCAAGTATCAAATTGATACAGCAAGACAATTTTATTAATCAGTCAAAGAGTGCCTATTGAGGCACTCCGAAGTATTCTATCATGCGGTGATGGTTCTACCTCGTCCACCGATCTATGCTTGTCTATTTTTTACAATAAACATAAGCAGTTCGCGGTGTAAATATACCAAAACTTAACGTCATAAGCAGGCCATCCATAAAAGTCTGCTTAACTTCTACTTTTGTAATACGACTCACACTGCCACAAAATGTAATTGGATTAATTTCTTGCTCCTGTCCAAGTCCATAGATAAAGAAATTCTGCATTTTTTCTTTCTTTAACTTACCAAGCGAATTAGCAAACTGGAAAGTCTGTGTAGAACAACTTGTAAGAACACAGCACATAAAAACTATAACTAAAAATCGAGCCATATAACCTCCATATTATATATATTGAATAACCAGAATAAGCATAGAGCAAAAAAGCATATTTTTGATAAAATAAACTTAATAAAGTCTAAAGTACCATTTCAAAAAATGAGTTGAATCCAAGCACTGTATAACCATATATAACTGATTTGAAATAGTATGTTCCTTCTGTATATGCCAAAAGTTAGCACACAATTCAATTGGGCTATACAATGCCTTTCACACTTTTGCATACATAGTTATACCTCTTTTTTTACTCAATTAAAGGTAGAGAGCATAATTTTGTTAAGCGAACTGCTCTCATCATAAAGCAAGCAATATAGATCATGGGTAAACTGAAAAGCTATTGATTTATAATTTAAAAATTTAAGATAAGATATAATCGTATAATGATGGCACTCCATTTATCTGAGAATTAGTTGTGTATCTGTGATAAATTAATTTAATGATATAAATAAACCATGAACTTTAAGTCGTAGTTCATACAAAGCTCTAACATACTTTACCCTCATAAATAATTACACCGAACATAAGGTAATACGATATTAAAATGATACACGAGTTACAGCGCAGATAGAGTAAAGTAGAGCTTAAGGGAAGAGTAAAATAAAATTAAAGAGACATTCATAAAATTATTTTAGCCTCAAAGGCTTTAAGACTTAATGTAAGCGGTGATGTAAAGTAAGAGAGGAAAGTTGAGGATGCTGAGATAGATTAATCTTTGATTTAAAAGTTTCAGATACAAAAAAACCACGCAATCGGCGTGGTTTTCTTTGAAAGAGAAGCTTGGCGGTGTCCTACTCTCACATGGGGAGACCCCACACTACCATCGGCGCTATTGCGTTTCACTTCTGAGTTCGGAATGGAATCAGGTGGTACCACAATGCTATTG
>DDNL01000089.1:0-624 GCA_002341165.1 Shewanellaceae bacterium UBA2521 | reverse complement strand
CAAAAAAACCACGCAATCGGCGTGGTTTTCTTTGAAATAGAAGCTTGGCGGTGTCCTACTCTCACATGGGGAGACCCCACACTACCATCGGCGCTATTGCGTTTCACTTCTGAGTTCGGAATGGAGTCAGGTGGTACCACAATGCTATTGCCGCCAAGCAAAATTTATTTTGCGTTGTTCTTTAATTTGGAAAAGCTGTTTGAGTTTTAAAAATATAAGCTATCAAACCCATCTGGGTTGTATGATTAAGCCGCACGGGTCATTAGTACAAGTTAGCTCAACGCCTTACAACGCTTACACACCTTGCCTATCAACGTAGTAGTCTTCTACGGCCCTTTAGAGAGCTTAAAGCTCTAGGGATGACTCATCTTAGGGCTCGCTTCCCGCTTAGATGCTTTCAGCGGTTATCGATTCCGAACATAGCTACCGGGCAATGCCACTGGCGTGACAACCCGAACACCAGAGGTTCGTCCACTCCGGTCCTCTCGTACTAGGAGCAGCCCCCTTCAATCATCCAACGCCCACGGCAGATAGGGACCGAACTGTCTCACGACGTTCTGGACCCAGCTCACGTACCACTTTAATTGGCGAACAGCCAAACCCTTGGGACCTTCTCCAGCCCCA
>DDNL01000015.1 GCA_002341165.1 Shewanellaceae bacterium UBA2521 | reverse complement strand
AGTCCAAAGGGACTCGTTTTTGATTCACTATCAGCTTATATAACCCGAAAGGGTTTGAGGTGATGTAAAGCGTTATTATTTACCTGTGTCCTTATCTATGAAGAAACTTTCGTCATTGATCTTTTTAGCTTCTGGATTATATACAATCTTACCGTCTTCTGTTTTGGTTTTACCGTATACTTCAGAACCGTAGTTAGTTGATTTTATTTCAACTCTCTGATCTTTTTTCTTACGGATAAGTTCCAAGTTACGATGTGTATCTTTTTTAGCAACTAACTTATCTTGGCGTGCTTCAGAGTCTTTATCTGCACTTTCAGCTGCGAAAACAAAAGTTGTTTTTGCTTCTTCAGCTGTGAAGTGCTTCATGCTGACAAGTCTAGCATTATTTGCTGTACCTAATGTGATTTTATCAGCATCGCCTTGTAGAGCAGGAGTTTTATTTTTACCTGCTTCACCCATACAGCCGTAAGCAGCTGCGATCTCAGTGATGACATTAAGCTTAGTAGCAATTTCGGCTTCTTTTGTATCAGGAAGCTTTTTGTCGTCGATTGTGATGGTTAGATTGCTGTAGGCGTCTGCTGCGTTATCACCTTTTGCTTCTTTATATGTTGCCAACAAGTTATTAGCAGGTGTTGTTGCATCGCCTTCCTGGAATAAGATCTGACATTCTGCTTTAAGAAGAGCTTTGTCTTCTTTTAGTAACTTGCTTTGTACGTTTGCAAGTTCTTCAATCTTATAGCTTAGTTCAACTGTGACGTCTTTCTTGGTATCTTTTGTTGCATCTTTGTTGACTGCAGCTAACGCTGTTTGATAAGTGACTTTCATCTTCACTTCTGTAAGCTTTTCAGTTTCAGTTGAACCCATTGTTTGAAGTGATAGATCATTTTTTGTAGCCTCGTCTCCAACACGAGCGTTGTTTACGATTGTTGAGAAGTACTCATTTAGCTCATTAAAGTTTTTAAGCTCGTTAGTGTTTTGGCTACTACAAGCAGCTAAAGCAGATAGGGTAAATGCAGCAAGTGCTGCTTTTTTTAAATTTTTTTGTGACATTGATATAATTCCAATTCTTATATTTTTAATAACTACTTTTTTGCCAGAAACAAGGAAAATTAGATTTGAGAAATTGCGTCATGGCTTCCTTGAGAGTTTAGTATATTAACACTTTAATAAAAAAAAACAAATAAGACTATTTATTTTTTAATTAAGTTTATGTTTTTACTCTTTATGAACAAAAAAGTTAACATAAAAAATTAATCCTTATTAAAAGTAGGTTGTGCTTATCCTTAGTGATGCTTTTTGATACAGGTACAGCAAGGCAATATAGAGCATGATGTATCTTGTTTGAGCTTGAAAAGTAAGCTGTCATACAGTCTCATAGAGTGTCGAATGAATCGCTAAAATAAATAGATTTATTGCTTTTTTATTAGGTGAATTATTTTGTGATATGCTGAAAGAAGCAGAATTGCTTATTTAGTGTATGGCGATTCGTATATCTTATATTATTTCAAGTTATACACCGTATATCGATAACTTCATATCGTCTTACGACTATATCAATACATAAGATAAGAAAATATAAAATAAACTTATGTATAAAGTAAGTTGAATTTTTATGCAGATCAAATTTTTTAAGATTTAAAAATGATGCTTGTTGTATTTAAAAATGATGCTTTTATTTTACTTCTAAATTTTATATTTTTGATGCGCGATCACTTTTTATGCAGATGTAGTAGGCGAGAGGCGATTGCGAATACGCTTTTATTTTTTATTGTCAGCGTTTCTAAGAGGCGAAGTAAGCTGAGCCTAGAGCATAGAAGCGATAAAAAAGCTTTTAACATCGTACGGAGTTAGTGATAAAATAAGTTTTATTTACAGAAGAGATAAAGTCTACTGTTTTGTAGACTGACTGAGGTTAACCTGTATACGCATCATGTCGCGGTCGTAGCTGTTCGTGCCTTTTTAGTCGGTTAATTTCTTTCGTATATCAATACGACTCATTATGAGCCAAATTTAGGATTTTACTTTATGCAAAAAATGACGACGGCTGAATTGCGTAATGCATTTTTAAGTTATTTCGAGCAACATCAACATCAAGTGGAAGCATCGAGTTCACTGGTACCTGAAAATGACCCGACTTTGCTTTTTACCAATGCGGGTATGAACCAGTTTAAAGATGTATTTCTTGGACTTGAATCTCGTTCATATCAACGTGCTGTCACGGCACAACGTTGCGTACGAGCAGGCGGTAAGCATAATGATT
Organism: Shewanellaceae bacterium UBA2521; assembly: GCA_002341165.1. Lineage (GTDB taxonomy): Bacteria > Pseudomonadota > Gammaproteobacteria > Enterobacterales > Shewanellaceae > UBA2521. Next base: position 394 of record DDNL01000015.1, on the reverse strand, counting down.
TAGATAACGTAGGCTATACCGCACGTCACCATACTTTTTTTGAAATGCTGGGTAATTTTAGTTTTGGAGATTACTTCAAAGAAGAAGCGATTCGTTTTGCTTGGCGATTTCTCACAGAAACTTTGGCGTTGCCTGCATCCAAACTATGGGTCACTGTTTTCGAAGAAGACGAGGAAGCCGAAAGAATTTGGTTAGAAGACATAGGTGTTGATCCGCAGCGCTTGTCGCGTATTGGTGCGAAAGATAACTTTTGGTCTATGGGCGATACAGGTCCTTGTGGTCCTTGTTCTGAGATTTTCTACGATCATGGTGCACACATAGCAGGTGGTCCTCCAGGTACACCTGAAGAAGATGGCGATCGTTATATTGAAATTTGGAATTTAGTTTTCATGCA
>DDNL01000049.1:85050-118599 GCA_002341165.1 Shewanellaceae bacterium UBA2521 | reverse complement strand
ACACGACGAACATGCGCACCATGATTATGCATATCATGCACCTGATTATGTGCGTCCTCCGATAGCATCTGGTCCGCATCAACTTTTGCATTGGAGCCTGGTGTTATCACCTTGGCTACTTTTGGTGTATGCAATGGTGACTTTGCGCCGTAAGCTCAATGTAGTTTGGTCAGAGAACAATGCATATCATATGTGGTACGCAAGACTACTTGGACCAGAAGGGCTCGTTTTATCTTTTATTTTTCTTGGCTGGCAGATAACGCTTTTGTATTTTTTGATGGTGAGTCTTCTGGTTGTTTGGTTGAGTATGCAAAAAATAAAATGGGTACCTGAAAAAAAATTAAAACAAGATCTGCACCCTGATGCACTCATAGCTCAAGTTGAGCGCAGTGCACCTTGGGTAGTGTTTAGTTTGATTCTGGCAAATTTGATAGGTCATCCGTATTTGTTCTTACCTAATCCTTTTTTACAGGTTGTTGTTTTGTTTGGCTTTATTATGTTGATGTCTTTTTGCTATCTAGGTGCAGTGGTATTGAGTATTACCTTAGCTTGGAGTGGTTGGGATATTATGTCGATCATGTTTCTGCTTGCGGCTGCGCCTATTCTCAACATCAAACAGCTTAAAAAAATGAATGGCTTGCAAGGTGTAATCACTATAGCCATGATAGTGAGCATTTTATTTATGACGCAGGGCTTAGTTGCGATTGATTTTAATTATATCCAACTGCCTTCATGGCTGAACTTTATAGCTTTAGGCGTCATCTGTGTGTTGTATGCATGGGGTTTGTTACGCTGCGGACCTAGAGCTTTTATGGCAAGGTTGTTTATTATTCAATTTAAGCATAAGCATTAATATGAGCCGTGAAATGAAGCGCTTTCAAAGCGCTTCATCTTCTGAGACATCACCCTAGAATTTCTTGTTTTGTTGAATAAAACTGACCAGCTCGTTAAAATTAAGCGGCTTTGAATACAGGTAGCCTTGGTGAATCGTTACACCATGGTCTATCAGATAGCGAGCTTGGCTTTCTGTTTCTACACCTTCTGCGATCATGGTTAGATTTGCTGTGTGTCCAAATTCAATAATGGCATCAAGTACGCTTCTTTTTACATCATCTGTTTCTATGGTATCGACAAACATTTTATCAATTTTTATGATCTGAAAGCCTAAAAGTTGAATATAAGAAAAGCTGCCGTATCCAGTTCCTGTATCATCTAATTTAATAGATAAGCCAGCTTGAGTGAAGCGCGTCAACACTTCTTTGGCATGCTCTAAATCTTTAAATGCTTCTCTTTCGGTCAGCTCAAGTGCAATAGGTGTGTTTTCAGAATGTACGCGCAAACAGAGTTTAAAGAACTTTTGGGTAAAGCGTGATCGCTCTAACTGTCTTGGTGTGACGTTAAAACTAAAACTAACCTCTTTGAGAAGGTTCGTAAAACGCTTTCTTGACTCATGTGTTTGTTGCACCAAAGAAATCACCAAATCGTCAATTAAGCCCGAGCGTTCAGCAAACTCAATAAACTCTGATGGTGGAATGATCTGCTCTTTAACTTGCCACCTTGCCAAGACTTCAACTGCAATAACTTTTCCTGTTTTACTCTCAATAATAGGCTGAAAATAAGGTTTCATTTGCTTTTTACGTATGGCTTTATTGAGCTGAGAACGTAGTTTTCTTTTACTGATAGAGTTCAGCGTAAATACAGTTAAAATTAAAATATTGAATAAAATCAGAGAAGATAAAATCCAAGGTTGAATCTGAGCAAGGTAAGCATCTTGTATGCTCGATAGATTTAGATGAAACAGTATGGGTAAGTTGAGTATTTTTGCTTGTATTTGGTATCGCCCATCCCTGAAATATTCGGTGTTCACCGCTTGCTCTTCACTCCACTCTATACGATAGCATTGAGAACAAATAGGGCTTGAAATGTTAACGTCTTCCAGTGCAATAGACCAGCGTCGCTCCGCTAAAATTTTATAAAAAAACATAGCTTTATAATTGTCTATCTCAAGCAGTTCAATGCCTGATTTATCTGTGAGCGCAACAGTTTTTAATATTTTAGGTGCAGCTGATGGTAAGTCATTGAGTATGCTTTGACTCCAGCAGAAATCTTTTGTACGTAGGTCTTGATATCCAATAAGCTTCGTTTCAATATTTTGATATTCCAAAAGCCATAGCTGTTTAGGGTCGCATTGTTTCATAGACTTGGAAATTTGAGGGAGAATATGGTTTATATTTTGTATACGTTGCGTCGTTTTTTGGATATGCTGGTCTACTAACTGCTCAGCAAGTAGCAGACTATTTTGATAGACCCATAAAGAAAGAAAAGGCTTATAGACAATTGCAGAAGTAATAGTAAGAACTAGAGTAAGCAGCGGCAGTTGTTTAACCATAAAATATTAGTAAGCCCAATAGGAAATAGATACATAAATACACCATTAATCATAGCATGTGTTCTATATTTGAATGGAGACTTGGATAAGAATGCATGGGTGAATAAATGCTATATCAGAAATAGAGTGCAGGATGATAAAACAATATTTATGGATAAGATGCCTTGTTATTTGCTTATCCGGCTTTCTTACCTTTATGACTTATAACACATATGCTAATTATGTGCCTTGGAATCGTGCCGGCGATCAGTGGTTGTCTCAGAGCTCTACACATTTTGAAGTACACTATTTATCAAAACATCAAGAGATTGCAACACGTGTTTTACAGATAGCAGAGCAGATCCATTCTGATTTATTACCTTTTTTTAAAACCGAGTTTGCTCGTAGAACGCATATTTCTTTGGTTGATTCTACTGATTTTAGCAATGGTTGGGCTACTCCCATTTTTTTTGCACAAATTCGCCTTTTGATGCATCCACCTGACGGTATTAAAAACGGATTGTATTCTCTCGATGATTGGCTGCACGGACTCATTAAGCATGAATATACGCATATACTACATCTGGAATTGTCAACAGGGCTGGCAAAGGGCGCTCAATACATTTTTGGTCGTATTCCTCTTGCATTTCCTTTTATCTTTGTTCCCTCTTTTGTTAAAGAAGGTCTGGCGGTGTATCAAGAAACAGACTTCAAACGGAAATATGGACGTTTGCAGTCTGATTATTACATGATGCAAATGCGTATGGAGGTACTGCGTGGCTTGTACTCTTTAGGGCAAATCAGTGCGCATACACGTAAGTGGCCTTATTCTGCCGCTTATCTTTATGGTGCCTTTTTCTATGATGTGGTCATGAAAAAATATGGTCCAAGTCGCATGCAAGAATTTATGGAAGGATATAGTTCTCGCCTCATACCTATGTACGGCTTGAATGCTTATATGTCAGATGCTTACGATGGTCGAGATTTTAATGATTTGTGGGATGAATTTGAACAAGCGATGAAAGATCGCTTTCTACCACAAATCAAGAGACTTCAAGCTCGAGAAGTCACGGGTGAGCAGATCGGTAAGGGTAATTCATTTCAAGTTATGGCAACATCTCCTCAAGGCTTGATGCGTGTGAGTCATGATGGTGCATCACCTTCGTATTTGCAGCTTTATGACGGCAAGGAAAAAGAATGGGTGAACTTATTCGAAGCACCCCATGCAACGAGCTTAGCGGTTCAAACACGAGATAAACTGGCTTTAACGCGTCAGATTAATAGGTTTGATGGTACTTCTTATCAAGATGTATTTGTGGGAGATGAGCAAGCTGTTTCAATGAGAACAGTTAAACAAAGGTTTCTTCAAGTCCATTGGCGAGGCAATCAAAATCAATTAATAGCTAGACGCATTGTGGGGCTACGTAGTCAATTATGGCAATTAAATCCTGATACCAATGAACAAGAACAGATCTGGCAAAGTGAACTTAATTGTGTTGTGGGGCACTTTTCTCTTGCACCATCGGGACGTTACTTAATCGCTTCTGTTAAACGCCCGCGACAAGGCTGGAATTTAGAGCGATTTAACTTCACTTCGGGTAAGTGGTCAAAGGTCACCGAAACACGAGCTACAGAAAATACACCTCATGTACTTGAAGGGAATCGGGTTGTATACAGTGCCAACTATGACGGTATATTTAATATCTACGTTTTAAATCTTTCTTCGGGTCAGGTGAAACAGTGGACGCGAGAAGTAGGGGGCGCCTTTTCACCTGTATGGCAACCTGAACTAGGTTTGGTATATCAAACTTATGAAGTCGATGGTATGGCGGTGAAGAACATGCCTAGGCCAGAAACCTTACGTCAGTTTTCGATTCGTTCTCGTACTCAGAAATTCAACTACCCAAACCCGGTGAACAAAAAAGCACAGGTCTCTGAACCAAAACCTTATTCACCCTGGTCAACTCTTCGTCCTTATTCTTTATTACCCTACGTGAAGTTCAATGTCAATAATCAACGTGTGGGCGTTAATCTAAGAGGGCACGATGTTTTGCATCGTAACAGTTATGATTTGATTTTCTCAGAGGACATAAAGTTAAAGAAACCTTTTTTGAGCGGATTGTACCTTTATGATAACCGTTGGATTATAGCTTCTTCTTATTCTTATCAAGATACTATTTATGAAGGTGTGCACTCGAGTACAACGGCTTTATTACAGCGCAGTCACCTTTTTACTTTTTGGGAAGATCAGATCTCTACTTTTTTAGGTGGCTCTCTTGAATTTTTGAGTAGTGAAGAAGTTGAAAGAAGAGCAGGTGTGGCCATGCAGCTCACTACAGAAGAGCGTGTGCGAAATGTGCCTGGGGTGGCTTGGGGAACTCATATTGATCTGATTGCTGAGTATTACAATTATAAATACTACGATAAAGTTTATGTACAGCTATTTAACGGCAAGATTTCTCTATTTTCTAAAAGCGAAAATAAATATTATGGCTACAGGTTGCAAGCGGGGTTGCGTCATACTTTTCTGTTGCCTTGGCGCTTTACTATGACTCTGGATACACATGCAGGCTATGATACAGAAAAAGAAAATAAGTATGCGTTTGAGATAGGGTATGATGCACTTCCTAGCGATTTTATTCTCTTTGAACGTAAAGCTGTACGTCTTAGAGGTTATGAAAACAATATACAAAAAGGTTCGCGCTATGCTTCAGGTACGGCATCAATGCGTCATTTATTGGCGCGTATAGAGTGGGGATACTCTGTATATCCTATAGGTATTAGTGATATTTATGTAACAGGCTTTTATGATATCGCGAGTGCTTGGAGGCCTTCTTCAAAACAAAAATGGTTGGATTCGGTCGGTGCTGAGTTAACGATTGAACTTGCAACAGGAGGAGCTATTTTACCTATATCTTTATCTTATGCTCAAGGGCTTGATCCCGACTTTGGGCTTTCAGCATTCTCCTTAGCGTTCGTGTTACCGATTTAATTCCCGATGCTTTTTAAGAAAGCCTGATGTTTTTCTACGAAAGCATTGAGTTTCTTTGCTGTGATATCTTGCATCGAAAGGAAATGAATTTTTTCATGAATAGGCTGAGCCCATTCATAATAACACTTGATTTTAGGCTCAGTACCAGACATGCGCAGAATGACACGGACATGTTCATATTGAAAAATCAAAGCGTCGCATGTAAATAAGGGATCATCTTGTAAATCTTGATAAGAAACTAAAGGATCATCTTCCAAATCATAATGTTCCAATGCTCTCAGCTGGTGGATCAGATCTTTACTTTGTGCATCAAGAGGCAGTGTGGCTTGTTGATGCATATGTAAGTCATGTTTGCGATACATTTGCTCAAGTTTTTGCCATATAGATTGTTTTTTGTCATCAAGTGAAGCACATAAATCTAAGAAGACGGCTAAAGCACAGAGACCATCTTTGTCCCAGATTTGATGCCCAAACATGTAACCTAATGCTTCTTCATAAGCAAAGAGAAACTGTACTTTGTGATTTTGTTGATCCATTGCATGCTGTGCAAGCCATTTAAACCCTGTCAATGTTTTATAAAAATTTGCTTTATATTGTTTGGCTATCTTTTCTAGCATGCTAGATGAAACGATGGTTGTACCGACCATTTGTTGTTTTTTATGTTGTTGACTTAATAAGTGATCGGCGATGAGGCAACCTATTTGATCACCCGTTAAAATTTGATATTCATGATGCTCTGTTTGTGCGGCAACACGAAATCTATCTGCATCAGGATCATGAGCAATAGCAAGTAAGCAATCTTTCTCTTTCGCTGTTTTGATCACTTCAGTAAAGCTTTCGGCATTTTCTGGATTAGGGTTGGATAATGTAGGGAAGGTACCATCGGGCTCACATTGGGTTGTGACATAATAGCAAGATTTAACATCCAAATCATGTAGTAAAGCTTGTGTCATTTCAGTGCCTACACCATGTAATGCGGTATAAGCAAGCGAGATATTATCGGGTAATTGGGCATGTTTCAAGAAAGGAGAGAGCATGATATGCTGTTTATAGCTCTGAAAAAAAGAGTGGTCTAATAGGCTTAATCGGTTCTGCTTTTGTGCTTTTTCGAATTCTATTTTAGGAGCAGGAAATGCTGCTTGCTGCTCAATAAGACTTTGAATTTGAGTGATATGCTCCGTATTGATCTGAGCGCCATCTTGCCAATAGAACTTATAACCATTGTATTGTGGAGGATTGTGACTGGCTGTAATCATGATCCCTGCAAGGCATTTTAATTGGACGACTCCAAAAGGGATAAGCGGTGTAGGTGTGTAGAAATCTATGAAATGCACATGAATGTCATGAGCACATAAAACTTCCGCTGCGTCCATAGCAAACTGCTTTGAGTCAGTTCGGCTATCGAAACCAATAATAATGCCGGCTTTGAGATCATCGGGAAAACATCTTTTGATATAATGTGCGATACCGACTGTAGTTTGCTGAATCACTAAGCGATTCATTTGAGTCGGGCCTGCTCCAACTACGCCTCGAATACCCGCAGTACCAAACTGTAATCGACCAGAAAAAATATGCTCTAATTGTTCAGTTTGCTTTTTATCGAGCAGTTGCTGCAAATACGCTTTAGTTGTGGGATCTGGATCGAGATTGATCCAGTCTTGTATATATTTTTCCATCATACGACTTTGTTGTTCAACATCTTAACTTCTGACAACATAGCTTAAGTATAAGTGCAAAATCACAAAAAAGCGTAATTTAAGAAGATGCGAGCTATTTTCACACGCATCTCCTCGATGTTTAATGTTGAAACATAGCCGAAATAGATTCTTCGTTACTGACACGGCGAATCGCTTCAGCAAGCATACCCGATAAGGTGAGCTGTGATATTTTTCCAACTTTTTGCATATGAGCAGCGAGTGGAATAGTGTCTGTGATGATCACTTCATCTATGACTGAATCTTGAATGTTTTGTGCGGCATCTCCTGAAAAAACAGGGTGTGTTGCGTAAGCAAAGACACGGTTAGCGCCACTTGCTTTGAGTGCTTCAGCCGCTTTACACAAAGTACCGCCTGTATCAATCATATCATCGACAATGATACAGTCGCGATCTCTGACATCACCAATGATGTGCATCACTTGAGAGATGTTAGCTTTTGGGCGTCTCTTATCGATGATAGCCAGATCTGAATCGTGCAACAGCTTAGCAATAGCACGGGCTCTGACGACGCCACCGATATCTGGTGAGACAATAACAGGATTATGAAACTCTTTAGCCAGCATATCTTCAAGTAAAACAGGGCTACCAAAAACGTTATCTACAGGCACATCAAAAAAGCCTTGGATTTGTTCTGCATGTAGATCACAAGTCAGGACGCGATCTACGCCCACACTAGACAAGAAGTCAGCAACGACTTTTGCAGTAATAGGAACTCGAGCACTACGAACACGTCGATCTTGTCGGGCATAACCAAAGTAAGGTATGACCGCGGTGATCCGTCCAGCAGAAGCACGACGTAATGCATCAACCATGACTATAAGTTCCATGAGGTTATCATTCGTTGGAGCGCATGTAGATTGAATAATGAAGACATCGGCACCGCGAACATTCTCGTTGATCTCGATATTGATTTCTCCATCACTAAAGCGATCAACAACACAGTCACCCAGTTTACAATAGAGACGGTCTGCGACCTTTTGTGCGAGCAATGGCGTTGCATTTCCAGCAAAAAGCTTTATATCAGGCACTTTTTTCACCTTAGGCATAGATAAAAGTTCGATCACTGCTGGAACATACTTATTAGTATAGACCTTGCCAAGTGGCAAAGCCTCACCAATTGATGTTAGGCGTGATCACGATGCTTGCTCTAATACATTGAGTAAAGGCGAGCGATTTAATCCCTGAGCTATAAAACCACATAACTCATCTGGACATTTTTTGTATATTTCAAGTGCTTGCTCATATGTTGCAAAAGTGGCAAAGATACAAGCTCCTGTTCCAGTCATTCTGGTTGGAGCATATTGTACCAACCAGTTAAAAGCTTTGGCAACTTTAGGATAGCTTTTCAACACGAGAGTTTGAAAATCGTTATGTGAATCTTCAAAACGAAACTCATTCCAGCTTATTTTTGGTGTGTTTCTTGGTAGTTCAGGATGCGCAAATAACGGAGCTGTATGCACAACTTCATTGGGTGAAATAACCAGATACCAAGGTGTAGCGTAGTCAGTTGCTGTGAGTTGTTCTCCGATACCTTCAGCAAAAGCACACTGTCCCTGAACAAAAACAGGTACATCTGCTCCGAGCTGCTGCCCAAGTTGTCTTAAAGTGGGCAGAGGTACATGACACTGCCAAAGATGGTTTAGAGCAACAAGCGTTGTGGCTGCATTAGAAGAGCCGCCACCTAAACCACCACCTTGAGGAAGAATTTTATTTATCCAAATGTGTGCGCCTTGTGTGCATCCTGTATAAGATTGCAATAAGCGGGCAGCGCGTACAATGAGATTCTCTTCATGCGGTACATCTTGAAAAGGTGTTTTGAGCTCTATATCCGCTGTAGGGAGAATTTCAAACTGCAATTGATCAGCATAATCTAAAAATTGAAATAGAGTTTGCAGCTCATGATAGCCATCTTCTCGCTCCCCACAAATATGTAAGAAAAGATTGATTTTAGCAGGCGCAGGCCAACAAGGAAGATGCTTTGAGCTCATTGTGGGATCCAGTCGTAAATATTGATTTTAAATTTAATTTTTTCGTGTTGTGCTGTGATCTGTTCAGGAATGTCTGCACCAAAACGATTTTGCCAAGACTTAAAACGTATATGCCATACGCGTTTTGCATATTGAGCACGTAAGTACCTTAAACGACCTTGTTTGTCACGCGTAACCACTTGATCATGCACTGTCGATTGTCCTTTTACCCATTGTTGCATACGTTTGAGAGGAATGAGCCAAGAAGTGGTTTTCCATAATAGTTTTTCTGCATCCGTATCATAGTAGACTCGATCATCCATATGAAGTGTGCTCATTGTTGGTGTGACATCAAGAGTCAGTAAAGTTGTACCAAGAGGTGAGAGAAGTTTAATATGACTGATTTCTTCTTGTTTATCCCAGATTATAGATGCTGAAAATCGCTCATCAGGGCTGATCAGAAAAACCTTACCTTGCAAAAACCAAGACTCAATATTTTTACTACTTTCAACTTGATAGCCTGCAGGCCGACTTTGGCAGCCTACTAAAATCAGCAAAGATAAATATACCAGCATTCGCATGAGATATTTTAATGGTGCTAGCACAATAACCTCGTTTATTTTTAAATCTTAAATACCTATGATAAAAGTTAATGAGCAGAAGTTAAATCTTTATTTGTTGAAATCAGAGCACTTCTCTGTATAAAAGCAGTGCAATCGGTTAAAATGTCTATTTTAAAGCATTGAAATAGAGTAAAAGTAATCATATGGGCTTAATTTCAATTGGTATCAATCACACGACTGCGCAAGTTGCCGTGCGAGAAAAGCTAGCATTTTCTCCAGAGCAAATACAAGTTGCGCTGCAAAGTTTATCAGCACAAACTCGAAGTGGTGAAGCTGTGATTGTATCAACTTGCAATCGGACGGAACTGTATACACATGCTGCACAGAAGCAGCATCTAGTCGATTGGTTACATCAATATCATGGTTTGGAGCCTAATGCGCTCACATCTTGTTTGTATGTTCATGAAGATGAAGCGGCGGTGCGTCATTTAATGCGCGTATCTTGTGGTTTGGATTCTAAAATTTTGGGCGAACCACAGATTTTAGGTCAATTGAAGCAAGCTTTTAGTTTGGCAAAGCATGCCAAAACCATTTCAAGCACGCTTGATCGCTTGTTCCAGCAGACTTTCTCTGTAGCCAAGCAGATTAGAACACAGACGGCAATTGGTGCCATGTCTGTTTCTGTGGCTTATACAGCTGTTGATTTAGCAAAGCATATTTTTGGCGCATTGGATCAAACGCGTGTTTTGCTGATAGGAGCGGGTGAAACCATTGAGCTGGTGGCTAAGCATCTGCAAGAACATCAAGTCCAGCATATAACGATTGCCAACCGTACTTTAGCTCGGGCTGAGGATTTGGCGCTGCGTTTTTCTGCCGACGCTGTGACTTTGGCACAGATCCCCGATGTATTGCCTGATGCAGATATTGTTTTAAGCTCTACAGCAAGTACCTTACCCATATTAGGTAAAGGGCTTGTGGAGAAAACTCTGAAAAAACGGCGTCATAAACCTATGTTTTTGGTTGATTTAGCCGTGCCACGTGATATTGAAGCTGAAGTCACTGAAATCAATGAAGCTTTTCTGTATACTGTCGATGATTTACAAGATTTAGTGAAAACTCACAAAGACGCTCGAGAAACAGCGGCTTTGCAGGCAGAGTCGATGGTACATACCCATGCTCACTCTTTTATGGATTGGTTACGGGCGCAAGAGACGCTCGATCATGTCTTAACGTTTCGTCAGCAAGCCGATTTAGTTAAAGACCACTTATTGACCAAATCCCTGCATAAGTTGGCTCAAGGAGAGACGCCTGAGCAAGTTTTGACCGAGTTTGCGCACAAACTTACAAATCGATTAATTCATGCTCCAACAAAAGCTTTAACAAAAGCAAGTGAGCGTGGTGATGCAGTAGAGTTAGAGCGATTACGCCAAATTTTAGATATTAATTTAAAGAAGGATACATAGTTTTTCATGAAAGCATCTGTGTTAGGTAAGCTCGAAGGTTTACAAGAGCGTTATGAAGAGGTTCAAGCCTTATTGAGTGATGCGCAAGTGATTGCTGATCAAGATAGATTTCGTCAGCTTTCGCAAGAGTACGCGCAATTAGAAGGTGTTGTTTTGACTTTTGGACGATACCAGCAGGCTCAAGAAGATTTAGCGACAGCGCAAGAATTACTGCAAGAAGATGACGCCGACATGCGCGAAATGGCGCAAGAAGAGGTACAGCATAATCAAGCGCAGTTGATTGAGCTAGAACAAGAATTACAAATCTTACTTTTACCTCGTGATCCCAATGATGATCACAATGCTTTTATTGAAATTAGAGCTGGAGCAGGAGGCGATGAAGCAGCTATTTTTGCAGGTGATTTATTCCGTCTATATTCACGCTATGCTGAGAAAAAAGGCTGGCGTATTGAGCTTATGAGCGCTAATGCAGGTGAGCATGGTGGCTTTAAAGAGGTCATTGTTAAGTGTTCGGGAGAAGGCGTGTACGGTGTAATGAAGTTTGAGTCAGGTGGTCATCGTGTGCAGCGCGTTCCTGAAACTGAGTCTCAAGGACGTATTCATACCTCAGCTTGTACTGTTGCTGTTTTGCCAGAAGTGCCAGAAGCGCAAGCTATAGAAATTAATCCTGCTGATTTAAAAATTGACACTTTTCGTGCTTCAGGTGCCGGTGGGCAACATGTAAACAAGACCGATTCAGCGATTCGCATTACGCACTTGCCTACAGGCACGGTTGTAGAGTGTCAAGATGAACGCTCGCAACATAAAAATAAAGCTAAAGCTATGAGTGTTTTATCTGCGCGCTTGCAAGCAGCAGAAGATGAAAAACACCGTCTAGAAGAAGAGTCAACAAGACGCTTGTTGGTCGGCAGTGGCGACCGTTCAGAGCGTATCCGTACTTATAATTACCCTCAAGGTCGTGTGAGTGATCACCGCATTAACTTAACGCTATATAAATTGCTAGATGTGATGGATGGCGATTTAGACGCTTTAGTTGAACCGATAAGACAAGAGCATCAAGCGGATTTACTTGCGTCATTATCAGATGAATAACCCTAAGAGTCTTCAAATCACCCAAGCTTTGGCTTGGGCAACAGCCGAGTGTTGCATGCACGAGAGTGCACAACTGGATGCACAGGTTTTATTGGGATATGTGCTCGATAAACCTCGTAGCTATTTTTACACTTGGCCAGAGCGCATACTGTCAGAAGAGGCTTTGCAGTCTTATCAGAAGCTCATTGCTCAAAGAAAACAAGGCGTGCCCGTTGCCCATTTAATAGGCGAACGTGAGTTTTGGTCATTGCCTTTTTATGTCAATAGCAGTACTTTAATCCCTCGGCCTGCAACCGAGTCTTTAGTTGAGATAGTGTTAAATTTGCCATTACCAGAGCAGGCGCGATTGCTTGATTTGGGTACGGGAACAGGTGCTATTGCTTTGTCTTTGGCGCATGAACGGCCCAAGTGGCGCATTCAAGGGCTTGATCAATCGGAGCAAGCCATCGCTTTAGCACGAAAGAATAAACAGCGTTTAAAGCTAGAGCAAGTGATGCTGTATCAAAGCTCTTGGTTTGATCAAGTAACGGAGCAAGGTTTTGATTGTATTGTTAGCAACCCACCTTACATTGATCAAGATGATGTGCATTTACAACAAGGTGATGTGCGCTTTGAACCTCGCTCTGCCTTGGTTGCTGCGGATCAAGGTTTAAGTGACTTACAACATATTGTTTGGCAAAGTCGTAAGTATTTGCTCTCTCAAGGCTATCTGGTATTAGAGCATGGTTATCAACAAGGTAAAGCAGTACAAAGTTTGATGGAACAAGCAGGTTTTTCAGAAATTAAAACCTTATGTGATGCAGAAGGACATTCTCGGGTTACTTTCGGCGTTTTAGCTGAAAAACTTTAGTTTTTCAAATGCTTGTTGTAGAATAAAGCCTTAGATAAGATCAACCTATAACTGAAGGATACAGATTATGGCAGAAGGAATCGCAAGCTCTTACTTTGCTTTTAAACATATACATTTAACGTTAATCGCACTCAGCGTAGGCTTGTATTTGTTGCGCTTTGGAAGCCATTTGACCGAAGCAGGGTTATTGCAATACAAGATAATGAAAATTGCACCTCATATTGTAGATACCTTGTTGATTGTATCGGGTTTGAGTTTATGCTTTATCATTCATCAATATCCTATTAGTGCGCCATGGTTAACCGAAAAAGTGTTAGCTTTGTTGGCTTATATTGTTTTGGCAGTACTATCTATTAAGTCAAAACGTGGTCGTGTGTTTAAAGTATTGACTTGCATTGGTGCGTTATCTGGGGTTGCATTTGCAGCGAACATGGCAGTGCTCAAACATGCATTATTTATAAATTGATTAAGTTCAAATGTTTTAGGTGAATAAGATGTATTCCATCACTGATGATATTTCATTTCCACAAAGTTTATTTGATCTCAGTGATCATTTAGGTTTGTCTCGTAAAGAAGCGTCTTATTTAAGTTGGAGCCAACTCAAATCTGAAGTTTTGGATTGCTACAAGATAAATCATATAGAGCGTTTAGAAGCTCTATTGAACTTTGTCTATCAAGACAAAAAATTTAAACAGGCAGATGATAATTACTTTACACTTGCCTCTATTGATTTTGGCTCAATGCTTGGCTCTCGCTCAGGGCATGCTTTAACATTGGGGTTATTGGTTCAAACTTTGGCTCAGGTTTTAGATCTAAAAGTACAGTTACACTTGCTGCCTGTGGATGTTATTTTTTCTTTTGCATATGAAGGCGAAGTGGTTTATTTTTCTCCTCTGACTGGAAAAGAGTTATCTATGCATGAAATCCACTGTTTGATTCGAGCAGAAGAGGGCAATCTTGCACCCTTGCAACCAGAATACTTACAACCTACGAGTCATGATGATCTGATGCTACGTTTGATCAGCGATACCAAATCTTCAGCTATGCTGCAGAAAAAATTTGAGGTCGCTTTCCATTTGTGTAATTTATTAATTGATTGGCAAGGACGGCATCCACATTGGATCCGTGAGCGTGCTTTTGTGGCACAACAAATGGGCTGTATAAGTTTTGCTAGTGCAGAGCTTGAGATTTTAATTGAAGAAGAGCCAGATGATCCATTGTTAGACTTGGTGAAGTATCGCTTACATGAGATGCGTCATCAGCACAATGTGTTCCATTAGGTAAAGCTGGAGTCATTTATGAATAATTTAAGCATTTCAAATTATGAAGTTGCCAACGATCGTCCTTTTACTTTGTTTGGCGGGATGAATGTTTTGGAATCACGCGATTTAGCTATGCGTATTGCAGAGCATTATGTACGTGTGACGGAGAAGCTAGGTATCCCTTATGTATTTAAAGCTTCTTTTGATAAAGCGAATCGCTCATCTGTTCATGCTTACCGTGGTCCTGGGCTTGAAGCTGGGTTAGAGATCTTTTCTGAGATTAAGCAGACCTTTGGTGTTCCTGTGATTACTGATATTCATGAGCCTTGGCAGGCTCAACCTGTTGCAGAGGTCTGTGATGTGTTGCAGTTACCTGCATTTTTAGCGCGTCAAACAGATTTAGTCGCTGCTTTAGCTGCAACAGATGCTGTAATCAATGTGAAAAAACCGCAGTTTCTTGCTCCGCATGAGATGCGTCATATTTTACAGAAGTTTGCTGAATTGGGACATCACAAAGTCATGTTATGTGAGCGCGGTAGTTGCTTTGGTTATAACAATTTGGTCGTTGATATGCTGGGTATGGATGAAATGAAGAAATTCAACGTACCTGTGATTTTTGATGCAACACATGCTTTGCAGCGACCAGGTGGTCGTGCAGACAGTGCAGATGGACGCCGTGAACAAGCGGCACAACTGGCACGAAGTGGTATGGCACTTGGTTTGGCAGGTCTTTTCATTGAAGCGCATCCTGATCCGGATCAAGCTTTATGTGATGGCCCTTGTGCTTTGCCTCTAGAACAGCTTGAGCCTTATTTGCGTCAGATGAAAGCGATAGATGATGTCGTCAAATCATTCGATGAATTGATTTTATCTTGACGCATCGAACAACAGAAAAAGCGCTTTATGGGAAGCGCTTTTTTTATGTGCAAATTTTATTGCTTTACTTCACATCAGTTTGAGTTTTCTGTGACTTTTTTCTGTGTATCTTTTGTGGATTCGATGTTTTGAGAAGTTTCTTTATTACGTTTGGTATCTTGGTTTTCTTGTTGCGTATTGCTGGTACTGACTTGATGAGTCGTTGACTCTTCATTTATGCCTTTTTGTACGCGGTGGTGTATAGTCAAACAGATTTCCCTAGCATAACTTTTTTTGCTTTCTTGTATCGGTTTGCCTGAAATATTTTTGTAGATAATTTCTTGATTAAAACGTGCTTTTTGCCAAACGTCTTCGTAGTCCTCTTTAGTTTTCATCTCTTCTTTTCCTCAGATACTTGTTGTGATACCTCTTTATTATGGCAAAGAAGCATCAAAGTACAACCTCAGATATTAGATTGGCTGGGTAACACAGGCTGCTGCATGTATGTGATCACATGTTCAGGGTGTTCTATCCAAGAGCCTTGGAAGATTATACCTTGTGTGATCTCAGGAGATAAAGTGCGTAAGATTTGAATTTGGTAGCTTTGATGTTCAAGATCAAGTTCTACAATTGATGCATCTTGAAAGCCAAAAAATTGTTGTACTTTCGGATATAGAGCTTTATAAAGCGTTTCTTTAGCGGAAAAAATAAGACAGCACAAGCGAGCTAAATCTATTTGTGTTGCAAATTGGTGCTCTGTTGTTGTGAGTATGCGTGGTGCTATGTTTTGGGCTTTGTCTTCATTAAACCAAAGTTCTAAGTCAATGCCTAGATAAGTCTTTACATCAGATGTGAGACATACAACGCAGCGATCGGATTTATGGGAAATAGAGCCGAGATAGCCTTGAGGCCAAAGAGGTGCTTGCTGTTCTTGGTAAGTTAAAGATGTGATCACGCTACCTTGATGCTTGAGCGCATACTCCGCTAACTGTCTTCCAGCGCTAAATTCTGCTTGTTTACTCGGATGCCAGTTCATAAAACTTGGTGGATAGGATTGAGGTAAGTGTTCTGGATCAAGCGGTTGTGTACCTGCTACGAATTGAGCGTAATAGAGTCTCGTAGTTGAGGCTAATGCAGCGGGGTGAAGTTCAGATAAAGTATCAAGCTGGGCAAGCATAAACGCGTATTACACCATAAAAAATATATAAGTTACTTATTTTATAGTAAAAAAAAAAGAGAATAAAGCACCGTTTATCTCTCTAAGTGAGAGATAAACGGTACTTTCATGGTTTAATGACTAAATAAACCTAGATATTTAAGGTTAGGTAAAGATTCATAAACAAATCGATTTATCCAATCAAGTATCATCATATTTTGCTGATTTTCTGTAAGCTGATTTATATCGATTTTATTGAGAAGTAGGTCAGGGTTTTTCTTCGCACAGGCGATTGTTTTTTGAGCAATTACCTGTAGTTGACGTTCACCTTCGACCCATTGTTTTAGGATAAATAGGTCAAGTAGATTCATCATATAACCCATACCCTGATTTTTTAATATTAAGGCTCTAGACTGATTATTCTCAAGTGCAAAATTTAAGATATTTTGGTTGATAGCGGAGAGTTTATAGTCATCACTAGATTCGGGTATATGCTCAAAATGAGTAAGTACTTGCATATTGATCATCAGCATAATACTGATTAAACTGGACTTTAATTGTTCCGGATTGCCTTGTGTTATTTCTTCGCATAATTGAGCACAGGATACAGCGTTATCTTTGACCTGATTCTGCATGACTTTTGCGAAGAGAGTTTTAAACTCAGGTTCACCTTGTATTAAAGGACTTTTTTCCAGATTAGAAAAACTTCTTGTCATCCCAACATTCATTTTTAATAACTTTGAGATGAGTTCACGTTCATTCATAGTTTTTCCATCTTTGATGAACACATCCGAGCGGAATTGTGTATTGAAAGCATAATCAAGAAAAAGCTCTTTTTCTTTAGATGTTTCAAGAGCATAGTAATGAGGCTTAAGACTCGGTTTAAGTTTTTGGTGTTGGTGGTTGACAGGAAGATTGGCGTGGCCGATAAAATTGAGACCTATGTCTTCCATTTCTTGTGCAACCTCATTGCTATAAAATAACTTCCAAATCGGATTAAATATTTCGCCGAACATGTATTTATCTGAGTTATTGAAGTTGGTAATGATACTTTCGATGGTTGGATTATCTTGATAATATTGCAAATCTTTTTTGATTTGATTGAGCTCTTTCAAAGCTTCTTTAGCACACTCGAAACTTGTACCTTGCTTTTTTTTGGCCATTTCATTGAGCATGTAACGTAAAGGTGCAATTTTTCCCATACCAGGTAAGCAGTTATAAGATAAATAAGCCAGCCCTCCAGATTTGAGCTTATTTTGTATAATCTCATGCATTTGCTGACGTACAGTGCTATTCACCCAGCTATACACACCATGTGAGACAACAAAATCCATTTGTGGTAATTCTTCTTCAAGTAATTCACTGAAGGGCATTGGATAAAGTTTGATATTTTGTAAGTTAAGACGATCGATAAGATAACGCGCACGCTGCATTTGT
This sequence comes from Shewanellaceae bacterium UBA2521, assembly GCA_002341165.1. Classification (GTDB taxonomy): domain Bacteria; phylum Pseudomonadota; class Gammaproteobacteria; order Enterobacterales; family Shewanellaceae; genus UBA2521. Next base: position 100,877 of record DDNL01000049.1, on the reverse strand, counting down.
ACTTCATTGAAATCACAGGCATAAAATTGCGCTTGAGGATAAATTGCAGCATGGATAAGAGCCGAATGACCAAATCCACAACCTAACTCTAGATAGTTAAAAGGCTGCGTTAAATCACAGGTATGATATCTTTTTGAGGTGGCTAAATAATTGAGTTTTTTGGGTGAGAGGTTTTCAAAGTAATCGTCGTTATATAGTACTTCAGTTTGATAATCAGCACAGATATCTTTACTCATCATGACTGTCCTTGTTTGCTGTGGGTGTCTTGTTTTGTTTGCATCTTGTTTTGTTTGCAGGTCTTGTGCCAAAGCTATTTATGAAAAGTAATTATAGAAGAAGAACTTAGCTTTTAAGTGCGCTTTACGGTAAACTAAACAGCTTTGTTGTTTGATGAGGATAAGTTGGCTATGAAGCATGTATTATTATATTGCAGGCAAGGCTATGAGAAAGAGTGCGCAGCAGAAATTCAAGAGCGTGCTGAACAAATAGGTGTATTTGGCTTTGCTAAAACGCAGGTCAATCAAGCTTATGTTATCTTTGAGTGTTACCAAGCAGGTCAGGCTGCATTATTACTTGAGCACGTACCTGTGCGCCAACTTATTTTTGCTCGGCAAATGTTTGCCTCTTTACCTTTGCTTGAGGAACTCCCTGTGTCCGATCGGGTGTCGGCAATCGTTGATGCTTTGCCAGAGACGTTAAGAGCTGGGCGTATTTGGGTTGAAACGCCTGATACCAATGAGGCCAAAGCTTTATCTAAGTTTTGTCGAAAAGTCACCGTACCTCTTAGGCAAGCTCTACGCGCAAAAAAGATTTTATCAGCACAAGAGCATGAAAAAAAGCCCGTGTTGCATGTCTGTTTTGTTTCAGCGACTTCAGCTTTTGTTGGTTATTCACAAGTACAAACGCATGCTCCTTATCCTATGGGAATTTTGCGTTTGAAAATGCCTAAAGATGGACCAAGCCGCTCTACCTTAAAGTTGGAAGAAGCGTTTCATGTGTTTATTCCAAAGGATGAGCAAGAAAAGCGTCTTGCTTCAGGGCTTCATGCGGTGGATCTAGGTGCATGTCCTGGAGGTTGGACTTACCAACTTGTTCGACATCAGATGTTCGTTGCAGCCGTTGATCATGGCGCGATGGCACCTCACTTAATGGAAACAGGACAAGTGAAGCATGTGGCTCAGGATGGGTTTACGTATGAACCGCCTCGTAAAAATGTGTATTGGCTTGTTTGTGATATGGTAGATAAACCAGCTCGGGTTGCAGAGCTGATGGAGCGCTGGGCAATTTATGGTTGGTGTGTGGAAGCTATTTTTAATCTGAAGCTGCCTATGAAAAGCCGTTATAAAGAGGTGCAGCAAGTGTTAACGACCCTTGAGACTATTTTGCTTGAACAAGGTCTCACAGGTTTTGTTTTGCAGTGTAAACACTTGTATCACGATCGCGATGAAGTTACGGTGCATTTAGATTTACGTCAGGTAAAAAGGCAGATGAAATCTCGATAAAAATGATATGAGACATAAAAAATGCCCAGATAAACTGGGCATGTTTCTTGTGCGCTTTTTATCTCACGCATGTATGCGATGCTAAAGTCGCTCTAAAATCGCATCGGTAAACTCAGTAGTGCTTGCGCTACCGCCTAAGTCTTTCGTGGTGCGATCTCCTGTTGCGATGACATCTGTCACAGCTGCCGCGATTTTCTTGGCTTTACTCGCCATGCCTAAATGCTCAAGCATTTGAATAGAAGCTAGAATAACAGATGTTGGGTTAGCAATGTTTTGGTCTGCAATATCAGGTGCGCTGCCGTGTACAGCTTCGAAAATGGCAATATCTTTACCAATATTTGCACCTGGTGCCATGCCTAAACCACCGACTAAACCTGCGCATAAGTCAGATAAAATATCACCAAAGAGATTCGTTGTCACGATGACATCAAATTGCTCGGGTTTCATGACTAGGTTCATACAGGTAGCATCAACAATCATTTCTTCAGTTTGTAGATCGCTGTACTGTTTAGACACACCGCGTGCGACATCGAGAAACAAGCCTGATGTAGACTTCATGATGTTCGCTTTATGAACAATGGTGACTTTCTTACGCTTTTCTCTGCGTGCAAGTTCATAAGCAAAGGTTGCAATTCGTTCAGCGCCTTCACGGGTGACGACACTCATCGCTTCAGCAGAAGCGCCGTCATCAGAAACCCGTTGCCCTGCACCTGAGTACATACCTTCGGTATTTTCACGTATGGTAATAATATCGATATCTTCATAACGTGCTTTAGTGCCTTTGAAGGATACGACAGGACGCACATTTGCATAAAGGTCAAACTTTTTGCGTAGTGTGACATTGATGGAGGTAAATCCACCACCAACAGGTGTGGTCAAAGGCCCTTTTAGAGTAACTTTATTTTTTGCAATCAGATCTAAGGTGCGTTTAGGTAATAACTCACCTTCTTTTTCATGGGCAACTAGTCCAGCATCGGCAAAGTCATACTCAAAGTTACATCCTGCTTTATCGAGGATTTGTAGAGCACTTTTTACAATACTTGGACCAATACCATCGCCAGAAATGACGGTAATTCTTGTTTTACTCATAATAGACATCCATGGTTTTAAAACAATTCAAAGCAAAAGCTTCGTAGGGTTTAAAGGTCATTGTAACTTGATGAGTTCAATCATCTCTTGTTAGTTTAACTCTATTTAGGTAAATGGCCTAGTAGTTCGAGTGGACTTTTTTACTTATCTTGCTTAAAAGGGGGTGGATCAGCGTCTGGATCTGGGTCAGAGTCTGACCCTTCATCGATTATATTGTCTGTTGTATCTTCAGAAATAACAATACCTTTTTCTTTGATACGCTCTTGCCATAAGTGCCGTGCTAAGTGTTGCATGTCGGTTGCGGGATCTTTACTTTCAACGATTTCTAAGCCGAGCAAAGACTCAATTAAATCTTCCATGGTAAGTAAGCCCAATGTGTTGCCGTATTCATTGACCACGAGCGCAATATGGATTTTACGCTGACACATCTTTTTGAATGCAGTGAGGATTTTGGCTGTCTCTGGGAACACCAATATTTCTGTTTTGATGGACTCTAACGTAGCATAAGGTGTTTTCTTTTCCGTAATTAAAATTTCATTGCGAAATACATAGCCAATAATATCACTCATTTTGGTATCAAATACAGGAATACGTGAGAAGGGGTTATTTGAGTAGCGCTGGGAAAACTCTTGCATAGTGAGGCCTTGAGGGGCACTGAAGATAACCGTTCTTGGTGTCATAATGGCTGATACAGATAGGTCTGTTGCTTTGAGCATTTGTTTGAGAATTTGTGACTCTTGCTCTCCTAACTCACCTGAAGCATGGCCTAAATCAGCCATAGCATCCATTTCTTGCCGAACATAAGCATGATGCTTACCTTTGCCTATATATTTGGTGATCATCATGACAAACCAGATTAGAGGCCGAGTAATAAACTCTAACCCGACGAGCACCCAAGATACTGCAGGTGCCAAGCTACGCCAGTAATTTGCACCAATGGTTTTGGGGATGATCTCAGAAATAAACAAAATCAGCAAAGTCAGCACAGCAGAGAATAGACCTAGGTACTGATTGCCAAGTACCATTGCTGCTTGAGCTCCGGCTCCCGCTGCTCCTGCGGTATGAGCCAAAGTATTAAAGGTTAAGATAGCAATAAGAGGTCCATCAATACGCTCTTTTTGCTTTTTGAGGCGTTGGGCGAGTCTCGGTGATGTTTTTTCCAGATTAGCGATATAGCTTGGTGTGATAGAAAGTAAAACAGCCTCAAAGATACTACAAAAAAAGGAAACAACGAGAGCTAAGCTGATGTATAAAAGAAGTAAAGTCATGTTGCTTGATACGGCAAGATCCATATCTCAAGTCTATCACATGATATGCTTTTTGGCTGGTAAAATGAAGATAAAATGGTTAAAATGCTCAGCTTAATTATGAATAGTTACCTGATTGAGTGTGCAATGAAAAGAGAAAAGCAGCTACGCTAGGCAGGTAATTGAAGCTCCTTCAAGGTATGTAAATTTATGAGAGACAAAAAGGTCAACCTTTTAGATTTGAGTCACCGCAAAATGCGTGATTTTTTTGTTCAAATTGGGGAAAAGCCATTTAGAGCAGATCAGGTGATGAAGTGGATTTATCACTATGGCTGCGATGATTTTGAGCAAATGACCAATGTCAACAAAGTTCTACGCGCTAAGTTGCGTGAGTGCGCAGAAATTCGCGCTCCAGAGATTAGCTCCTATCAAAAGTCTACTGATGGTACCATTAAATTTGCTATAGCTGTGGGAGAGCAAGAAGTAGAGACGGTCTATATCCCTGAAGCAGACCGAGCGACTTTATGTATTTCATCTCAGGTCGGCTGCGCTTTAGAGTGTACGTTTTGCTCTACAGCAGAGCAAGGCTTTAATCGCAATTTATCTGTTTCAGAGATTATTGGGCAGATCTGGCGTGTCTCTAAGTTTTTGGGCTTGCAAAAAGAAACAGGCCAGCGTCCCATCAGCAATGTGGTGATGATGGGCATGGGAGAACCTTTGTTAAACCTTGCCAACGTCGTACCTGCAATGGAGATTATGCTTGATGATCTGGGTTATGGCTTGTCCAAACGTCGCGTTACATTATCAACCTCAGGTGTGGTGCCTGCGCTCGATAAACTCGGTGATCAGATTGATGTGGCTTTAGCTATAAGTCTGCATGCGCCTGATGATGCCTTGCGTAATGAGCTCGTACCTGTCAATAAAAAGTACCCGATCGAGATGTTCTTAGCTTCGGTGAGAAGTTATTTAGCCAAATCTAATGCAAATCGCTCTAGAGTGACTGTTGAATATGTGATGCTCGATCATGTGAATGACAGTATGGAGCAAGCTCATGCTTTAGCGCATTGTTTAAAAGATACGCCCTGTAAGATTAACCTTATACCTTTTAACCCTTATCCTGGTTCGCCTTATGGTCGTTCTTCTAACTCGCGCATTGATAGGTTTGCCAAAGTGCTCATGGAATATGAGCTCACGGTCACTGTGCGTAAAACTCGAGGTGATGATATTGATGCAGCTTGTGGTCAGCTTGTAGGTGACGTAAGAGATAGAACGAAAAGGCTGGTCAAACGTCGTTTGCAACAAAACGTACCTATTACGCAGGTGAACTAATTTAACCATACGCTTTAGATTTAAGGTTGCTACACTTCAAAAGGCGCTATGGTGAAGTACGCCATGCAACATGGCAAGATGATGCACAGGATGTGTGGGTGAATTTTTTACGTTTAATATGGATAATACTGATTTTTTTGAGTCTAACAGCTTGTGTTACAGACTACTATGATCAGCATGGTCAGCCCATCACGATGGTCGAAGTAGCAGATGTATCTTTGCAAGCTCAAAGTAGAATCAGTCTGGCTTTGGCCTATTTAGAGCAGCAGAACCTGGTATTGGCCAAAATAAATTTAGATAAAGCTTGGCGGCTGGATCCGCATAAGGTTGAACTGCATCTCGCTTATGCAGCTTATTATGAAGTGATTGATGATCAAGCTCAAGCAGAAGACCATTATCAACAAGCTTTAGAGGTTGCATCGGAGCAAGGTGTAGTATTAAGTCAGTATGGTATGTTTTTGTGTCGTCATACAAAGTTGACACAAGGATTAAGCCTCTTGAAAAGTGCTTTAATGGGGGCTCAAGCGCAAAAAATTGCTTTATATTATGAAAATCTAGGTTTGTGTGCTTATAAAGCAGGCTTGGTTCAAGACGCTCAAACCTACTTAAATAAAGCTAAAATGTTTGATCCGACAAGACATATGCCTTATATTGCATTGTCTTCTATTGCGTTAGCGCAAAATGATATGCAAAAACTAGATTCATATATATTACAAGTAGAAAAGCAAGGTTTAAAAAAAGCAGAAGCTTTACGGCTTGTTTGTCAGTTAGATCAAACTCAAGCTGACGCGAACCAATGCTTTGTGGAGCAAATACGTCGATTTCCAATATTAAAAGGATATAACGATGCGGCATAAAGATGGTTGACTATGACAGAAAAACAGAATATATCAGAAGATACGAAAAGCTTGACTGTAGGTCAGATGCTCAAGCAGGAACGCGAAACTCTTGGGTTATCAAGAGCTGATATCGCAAAAAAATTGAATTTGCGTACAACGCTGATTGACGAAATTGAGCATGATGAATTTTCAGGTATAGCTGCTCCGACTTATATCCGTGGTTATTTGCTTAATTATGCAAATTATGTAGGTATTGAGTCTGAACAGCTCTACCAAGTGTTGGATAAACAGGTGAGCTTACCTGATGTTCAACTACAGAGTTTTTCACGCAAAACAACAAGGCAAGCACGAGATCACCGCTGGTGGATTGTGACTTATTGTTTATTCGGTAGTTTACTGTTGATGCTTGTACTCTGGTGGGTGCAAGATCGTAATCAACCAGAGCACTCCGATTTTTCAGAGAAAACCGTCGAAGAGTTAATCGTAGAAAAAGAGCATAATGCTCAGTTAAAAATTGATGATGCTATGTTGCATCAATCAACAACCGAACAACAAGAGCCTTCTCTAGCGCATATAGTGGTGCAGGTTGATAAGCCTTGTTGGCTTGAGGTGAAAGATGCACACGGCCAATTTCTGCTTGAAGGCTTGCAAAACGCTCCAGCACAATTTGAATTACAAGGCTTACCTCCTTTTTCTGTTGTGATGGGTGCTCCTGAAAATGTAAAGATATATTATGAAAATAAATCTTTTGACTTATCTGGTTTTTTAGCTGGAAAAGTCGCGCGTTTTCAGATACCTAGTGCCTCGAATAAGTAAAGTAAAGAGCGATTTATGTACAATAAAAATCCTATTATTCGTAAAAAAACACAGCAAATTTATGTGGGGAATGTACCCATTGGGGGCGATGCGCCTATTGCTGTGCAGTCGATGACGAATACCCGAACAACAGATGTTGATGCAACGGTACAACAAATTTTAGCACTTGAGCAAGCAGGTGCAGACATCGTGCGTGTTTCTGTACCGACTATGGATGCAGCAGAAGCTTTCAAATTGATCAAGCAACGTACAAATGTCCCTCTTGTAGCTGATATTCATTTTGATTACCGTATTGCATTGAAAGTTGCTGAGTATGGTGTGGATTGTTTACGCATTAATCCTGGTAACATCGGTCACCAAGATAGAATTCGTGCTGTAGTAGACTGTGCGCGTGATAAAAACATTCCTATACGTATTGGAGTTAATGGTGGCTCTTTAGAAAAAGATCTCGTTGATAAATACAAAGAACCTACAGCTCAAGCGTTACTTGAATCTGCTATGCGCCATGTTGATATTTTACAAACGATGCAATTTGATCAGTTCAAAGTCAGTGTGAAAGCGTCTGATGTCTTTTTAGCTGTCGATGCTTATCGTATGCTCTCCAAGCAGATAGATCAGCCGTTGCATTTAGGTATTACTGAAGCAGGTGGTGAACGTGCCGGTTCTATTAAATCAGCTATTGGTTTAGGTATGCTACTTGCTGAAGGTATCGGTGATACTTTGCGTGTATCTTTAGCAGCTGACCCCGTGCAAGAAGTTAAAGTGGGTTTTGATATTTTAAAATCGCTCAAGTTACGCTCTCGCGGTATTAACTTCATTGCTTGTCCCTCGTGTTCAAGACAAGAGTTTGATGTGATTCAAACTATGAATGCGTTAGAGGAACGTCTAGAAGATATTACAACACCTATGGATGTATCTGTGATAGGTTGTGTGGTCAATGGTCCAGGTGAAGCTTTAATTTCAGATGTAGGGCTAGCTGGAAGCCATAAGAAAAGTGGTCTTTATATCGCGGGGCAGCGAGAAGGACGGCTTGATAATGACCAGCTCATTGATCAGCTAGAACAAAAAATACGTGCACAGGCTTTGAGAATACAACAACGTATTGATATTCATGAAATCTAGTGTATCAGAGATAGAGCTTTGCTTTATCTTGAAACAGAATATAGCTGTAATAAAGCGAGCAGCAACTTTAAAGTCTACTTTACCGAGTGTATAGATAAATTTTACCGATAACTATTGCTGTGCAGCATGAAAGAAAAGAGATAAAAACGTGACAAAAAATATACAAGCCCTACGTGGTATGAGTGATATTTTGCCTGCTCAGGTTGGGCTTTGGCAGAAGCTCGAAACAGCGATTCGTGAGTTAACATCGAGTTATGCGTATCAAGAAATCCGAACTCCGATTGTGGAATCAACAGGATTATTTCAACGCTCTATTGGTGAAGAAACTGATATTGTCGCAAAAGAAATGTATACCTTTGCTGATCGTAATCAAGAATCTATAACACTTCGACCAGAAGGCACGGCTGCAGTTGTTCGTGCAGGTCAGCAGCATGGCTTACTCTATAATCAAGAGCAGCGATTATGGTATGCAGGCCCTATGTTTCGTTATGAGAGACCACAAAAAGGCCGCTATCGCCAGTTTCATCAGTTTGGTGTTGAATTTTATGGTGTTGCATCTGCTGATGCGGATGCTGAAGTACTGTTGATGTCAGCACAACTGTGGAAGAAACTAGGCTTGTTCGAGCATGTGAGTTTAGAAGTAAATAGTATCGGTTTAGCCGCTGAGCGAGAAGCTTATAAGCAGGCTTTAATTGACTACTTAACGCCTCTTGCAGAAAGACTTGATGAAGACAGTCAAAGGCGTTTACAGACCAATGTGCTACGTATTTTAGATAGTAAGAATGAGCAGACTCAAGCTTTACTTGCTGACGCTCCTGTTTTATCTGATTTTCTCACTGAACAAAGCCAAGCCCATTTTGCACGTGTATGTCAGCTACTTGATTATGCAGGTATCACCTACAGAGTGAACCCGCGTTTAGTTCGTGGTTTGGATTACTATAACCATACGGTTTTTGAGTGGGTGACGGATCAACTTGGCGCACAAAGTGCTATTTTGGGTGGTGGGCGTTATGATACGCTTGTCGAGCAGCTCGGAGGGCGTCCAACACCTGCTGTGGGTTTTGCTATGGGTGTTGAGCGTATTGTGTTGCTTTTAGAGCAGCATGCTTTTGGCCAAGATACAGTGCAATCTGCTGATATTTATATGATTGCTTTAGGACAAAATGCAGAACAGGTTAGTTTTCTTTTAGCGCAAAGTCTAAGAGATGCATTGCCTTATGCGCGTGTACTGCAACATTGTGGTGGCGGAGCGATGAAAAAGCAAATGAAGCGAGCAGATCGCAGTCAAGCTCAATTCGCTGTGATTCTTGGTGATGATGAAATAGCTCAAGAACAGGTTATTGTGAAATCACTACGAGGTCAAAGTGATCAAGTTGTATTGGCTCAGTCGGCTTTAGTATCGTATTTAGAAACACATTTGCATGAGAACAATAAAGGATAAAAATCATGACATTTTTTAAGAGTATGAAAACGGAACTCGCTGAATTTTTTAATTCAGAAGAACAATCAGAAGAGACTTTAAAACGCTTGTGGAAAGAGTATGGTGTCACGCTGATTATATCGATTATTGCAAGCATGGCTCTATATTTAGGTTTTAAGTCTTATCAAGAGCATGATTTAAAAGAAAAAGAAGATGCATCAAATCGTTATAATGAAACTTTAGCTTTGAAAGATAAGCCAGAAGATTTTATTTTAGCTGTAGAGAAGTTTGATACCGAAGTCAATCATAAAGCCTATTCTAGCTTGTTGCATCTTATGGTGGCTAAGATTCATGTAGATCACCAACGTTACGAAGAAGCGAAGCAAATGCTACAGCAGTTGATAGGCAATTCTGACTCTATTTTATCTCAAACAGCTCAAGTACGTTTGGCACGGATTCAATTTTATTTAAAAGAGTATGAAGCGGCACTTACCACTTTAGGTCAGGTGAAAAGCCCATCTTTTATCGCCGCATCTGAAGCATTAAAGGGTGATATTTATCTCAATCAAGGTCAAATAGAAGCTGCACGTAAAGCCTATAGTGCTGCGATAGAGCAGTCTAAGACATTTAAAAATAAAGCAGCTGATCCGGTTGATCCATTATTACAAATGAAGCTTGATGACTTAACTCGAACTCAGTAAAAATAAGGATATTATGATTGTGAAGAGTGTGCATAACATCATTAAAGTATTATGGATTTCATGCCTACTGCAAGCTTGTTCATCGGATGGTTATGTACCTGAAGAGCCCGCAACATTAAATACGTTTAAGCAAGTGATGGAAGCTAAAGTGGATTGGAGTGAAACCATTGGTTCAGGCGTTGGAGACTATTACTCTAGACTCAATCCAGCTATAGGTTATGGCAAGTATTTTGCAGCGGATCGCTACTCCAAAGTCATGGCTTTTGATGAACAAAGTGGTGACGTGGTTTGGCAAACAAAAATATTAGATGTCATAGAAAAGGCACCGCTCAATGATGTGAATAATGCACGTCTTGCAAGTGGATTGACTGTTGGCTATAAAAAGGTTTTTGTTGGCAGTGAGCATGGCTTGATTACTGCGCTCGATGCAGAAACCGGACGTCTGTTGTGGTCACAGAAGCTTGCAGGAGAGCTGTTATCCAAACCTGTTCTGGCATTGAATAAAGTCGTGGTACATGCTGCATCGGGTATTATCTATGCTTTTGATGTAGAGACAGGAAAAAAAGTATGGGATTTCTATAGTGCTTTACCTGCATTGACATTACGTGGAACCAGTGAACCTGTTGCTGAATATGGAGCTATTATTTTTGGCACAGCTGAAGGTAAATTGGTTGTGCTCGATGCTCAAACAGGTTTGCCTGCTTGGATGTCTCAGCTTACAGTACCTCAAGGCACTAACGATTTAGAACGCATACGGGATATTGATGCTAAAGTCCTCGTTGTCGATCAGAGTCTCTATGTACTGGGTTTTAATGGTCATCTTGTTTCCCTGAATGTGCGTGATGGTAAGGTGATATGGAAGCGTAATTATTCCGGCTTAAACAATCTTGCTGTACAAGGGAATACATTGTTTTTAACGGATGCACGTGATAATGTGATTTCGGTAGACAGGCAGACAGGCAAAGAGTTGTGGCGTAATAAAAACTTAACACTTCGACAGCTCACAGCGCCGGCTGTGATCAACGGTGTTGTTGTCGTAGGTGACTTTGAAGGTTATGTTCACGCTCTAGATGCTCGAACAGGAGCTTTTGTGGCACGTGTACGAGCAGATAGTCACGGCTTGTTAGGACAGCCTATTGTGACAGATGATAAGAAGTTTCTATTTCAGAGCCGAGATGGCGATATCGCACGGGTTGTTGTGAAACAATAAAGTAGGCTTTGAATTGAAAATATAAAAAAGCCCTTATCTAAGTAGGGCTTTTTTAATGCAATGTAGCAAACAAAAGAGGTTTTAACATGTTACCTGTGGTAGCTTTAGTGGGTCGACCTAATGTAGGTAAGTCGACATTATTTAATCGATTGACCCGAACAAGAGATGCTTTAGTTGCAGATTTTCCAGGTTTAACTCGAGATCGTAAGTATGGCCAAGCTAGCTTTTCTGGCCAGTCTTTTATTGTTGTGGATACAGGTGGTATTGACGGCACAGAAGAAGGCATTGAGATGAAAATGGCTGAGCAGTCTTTAGCTGCGATTGAAGAAGCTGATGTCGTCTTGTTTATGGTGGATGCACGAGCTGGACTTAACGTTTCAGATCAAGCCATTGCTCAGCATTTACGCCAATCAGAGAAGAAAGTATTGTTGGTTGCTAATAAATGTGATGGGATTGATGCTGATTCAGCTTGCGCTGAATTTTATGCTTTAGCATTGGGTGATGTGTATCAAGTTGCAGCGGCACATGGTCGTGGATTGCATCGCTTACTTGAACTAGCTTTACCTGAGCACTTTGCCAATTTAGATTCTGATACAACCGATGAACCTGACGAAGAAGCTGTTTCAAGTGCCTTTTTAACCGAAGAAGAAGCAGATGTAGAAGCGGCCAAGTTTGCTGACTTACCGATTAAGCTTGCGATTATTGGTAAGCCCAATGTAGGCAAGTCAACGTTAACAAACCGTATCTTGGGTGAAGAGCGAGTTGTCGTGTATGACATGCCTGGCACAACGCGAGACAGCATTTATATTCCCATGCAACGTCATGATAGAGATTATGTCTTGATTGATACTGCAGGTGTGCGCAGACGTAAAAAAGTAAAAGAGACGGTTGAGAAATTTTCAGTCATTAAAACACTTAAAGCTATCGAAGATGCTAATGTTGTACTTCTTGTGATTGATGCGCGTGAAGGTTTAGCTGATCAAGACTTGAGCTTGTTATCTTTCACTTTGAATGCAGGACGTGCTTTAGTGCTTGCTGTGAATAAGTGGGACGGCTTAGATCAAGATATAAAAGAAGATATCAAATCAGAGCTTGAGCGTAGATTAGGCTTTATCGACTTTGCTCAGATTCATTTTATTTCAGCTCTGCATGGTAGTGGAGTCGGTCACTTATTTGATTCGGTTAATGCCGCTTATGCTTCAGCAACGCAGCGTGTATCGACTTCATCGTTAACACGTATCATGAAGTTAGCAGTTGATGATCATCAGCCACCTTTGGTTAATGGACGTCGTATTAAGTTAAAATATGCTCATGCTGGCGGCTATAATCCACCGATTGTGGTGATTCACGGTAATCAGGTTGATAAGCTACCTGACAGCTATAAACGATTTTTAACCAATTACTTCAGACGTGCTCTGAAGATGGTGGGAACGCCTTTGAAGTTGGTCTTCCAAAGTTCGGAGAACCCTTTTGAAGGGCGACAAAAGTCGTTAACGGTCAAACAGCAGCATAAGCGTCGTCGTATTTTAAAACAGATTCGAGGTAAAAAATAACGTCGTATTCTGTCAAAAAAGGACTCATAGAGTCCTTTTTAGTTTCAACGATAAGCGAGGGTGACGAAAAAGTTTTACTTTCATGACGTTGCAGTTCGATACCAGTTCTCTGTACTTGTGCGCGAGTGCATTAATTGGTTTTAAAAGTCGACACAGACTCTTCCAAATTATGTGCTTGACCCGAAACAGCATCCACTTCAATCATACATTCTTTAGCGGACTTCATGTTCTGATCTGAAATTTGGCTAAACTCTTCTACCGATTCATTGACTTGACCCATGACGAGTCCTTGTTGTTCAATAGCTGCTGCAATGCGTTCGGAGTTAGTTTGTATCGCTTCCATATCTGAAATAATACGCTCTAAGCTTTCATCCAACTCTTTCGAAGTTTGCATTGTAGTTTGGCCTTGTTCATTCGAATGATTAATTTCGTCCACAACAGTAAACATTTGCGCCTCAATGGCGGATACGATATTGGTGATCTCTTGAGTTGAATCACGTGTACGGCTTGCCAGTGCGCGTACCTCATCGGCAACAACAGCGAAGCCTCGACCTTGCTCACCTGCTCGAGCAGCCTCAATAGCGGCATTGAGTGCAAGTAAATTCGTTTGTTCGGCAATATCTTGAATCAACAGAACAGCTTGACTAATTTTGTCGACCTGAGCATTGAGCGAGTTAATGGACTCTTGGCTATGCTCAAGATTTTCACCCAGAGTTTGAATGCTCTTCACAGCAACTTCAACTGTATTACGGCCATGGTTGGCATTTTTTACAGCTTTATGCACCCCCTCAGCTGCAACAGAGGTACTATTGGATATTTCATTGATCGTCGATACCATTTCACTCACTGCTGTTGCCATAATGGATGTCTTATCAGCTTGAAAGTTAAATTTCTCAATCACTTGGCTCAGTTCATCATGCATGGTGTTGGTGCTTTTTAAGAGCTCTCCTGATTTAGACTGTGAGCTTTTAATGAGTGTTTCAATTTTATCTAAAAGACTGTTGAAGTGTTCACCAATAGTCACCAGTTCATCTTTACCTTTAAGATGGCTACGTAAATAAATAGCGTTCGTATCTTCTATTTCTGAAATAGTTCTCAGTAGGCTAGAGAGCTGCAAGTTAATGACGCGAGCCGATTGCAAAATAGTGAGAAAGATACTGACTAAGAAAAATAAAGAAATCATTAAGTTAATATAATGAATATCGGCATGTTTTGTCTCGGCAGCTTCGCCAATATTGGCAGTAAATTCTTTTAGGTGTCCTTCAATCTGACGCGACTGTCCACGTACTTTACCTTTTAAACCTTTGTTGTATTCTATGCCTATTATATTTTGTTGCTCAACTACTTTTTTTGCGGCTTTAAGTAACGAGAAAGGTGCTGAAGTGGGTAGGAGTTGACTTTTAACTTGAGATTTTTGCCTGATATTGATGTCGAAGATAATAAGGTTCAGTAGAGCTTGTGAGCTTGATTCAGTTTTAACTTTGTTATAAATACGGTAGTATTTACCCATTAACCCCTCAGAACTTTTTAAGCCTAATTTTTGATAAGCGGTCACTAGGTTGATAAAGCTTTCTTGGTACGATTTTAAGTTATCTCTCAAGGAATCTAGTTCAAAATCATACTTGTTTAATATTATAAGTAACTCTGCTTCCTTGTTTATGAATATCTCCGAGTTTTTATTAAATTTATCTAAGTATTTTGTATCTTTGCGTAGCAAAAAATCTTTCTCATTACGACGTAGATTAAGTAATCGAATTTCTAGATCTTTAACTAGTTGCACAGCATAACTTAATTCGGTACTTTGATTATTTAGATATCGCCCTACAAATAAAAGTAGGATGATACCTGCTATGGTAATAAAGCATAATAAATAGAGTCTTTGCTTGATAGTCATCTTGTGTTATCTCGATTGAATGAGTACCTTTTACCTACTTCGAATAAAACAATGCAAAAAGTGTGACACTTTGTGCATCGATATCGATTTATTTATGAACGAATTTATAGGTTTTTTTGATCTGTGCTATCGAGCAGAGTAACGGACAATATAAGAGATGGAGCTGCTCCACCGCAGAGCAAGAAGATACAAGCGATGGAGCATGAAGACTAAGGTGCAGCGTTAAAGCTTACGAGATAATACTCTTTCTTAGATGTTTCGTTTTCTTTGCGGGGAGAGTGCATAGCAAAAAATACACGCTCGCCTTCGGAGGTGATATACAAAGAACCTTCTCTATAACTCCAAGGATGAATCGATTTTAAACTTTGCTCTCCTACAAGCAAGAATTGATCTTGGCTCTGGTTATATTCAAAGAGCTTCACAGATATACCAGTGTGGATGACAAGGCGATTACCGCTTTCAGATAAGACTGCATCGGGTCTCTGCCAATAGGTGTTTATAATCTTTTGTTGGGGTAAATGATACTGTTGACCATTTTTGATGACGGTCACACCAAAAACCATAGTGGAGTAATCTCCTTTTTCATTGTTTTTAATGACACTTATTGCGATGCTTTGATCGTCTGAACTGATGCCTGATAGTTTAAAGGTATCATGACCTTTGCCATTATGGTCTCTTTGCGTGAATGGATCTTCAATTTTATCTATTTTGTAGGTGGATTGGAGTTTTGAGTCGTTATTTGCTGTAGATGATTTTACCCAAATTTGAAGAGGATCTTTGGATTTCATACAAGCATTTATGGCATAAACCTTGGTTCCCGTTTCAGGGTTCTGCATCCAACTTTTATGGTCTGGATTGATAGGTTTGTCAAACCGTCTTTTTGCACCATGTTGACATTGCGCTTCGTGTATTAACGACATAGGAACTGGTGTGGACTCGTAGCTTATAGGAGCGTATCTCCAATTGTGATGATAGAGTTGTTCGATGATGCTTTTTTCTATCTCTGCTGTGTACCGTACATGTGATAGGTCATCTTTGGAGCACTCAAGTGCTGTAAAAGGAATGTCTTTTTCATTTACAATAAAGCTGATCTCAATATCAATAT